>JAJRPK010000385.1 GCA_024280785.1 Gammaproteobacteria bacterium | reverse complement strand
GTCGCCATGCTGTCGAACATGTCCGACCCTGCTTCAATCGGCCCAGCAATGGCGGTAGCTTTGTTAACGACGTTGTACGGCGTTATTCTTGCAAACATGGTCGCGTTGCCTATATCTGATAAGGTTTCGCTGCGCAGAGATGAGGAGAGCAGGGTTAAGAGTATGATTATTGATGCGCTAATGGGAATTCAAGCGGGACAAAATCCACGAGTAATCGACTCTATGCTCAGAAATTATTTACCGGCTAGCAAACGTGCAGTCAAAGAGACGGACTAGTGCTCAGATGCAGGCTAGCGATGTGAACAGTTGATCTGAAGTTAGCTGCTTGGTTCGTCGATCAAATCCATGGTTGAAAAAAGTTGTTAAAGCAAATAGGTAGACAAGTAGATAGAAATGGAAGACGAAGAACACGATTGTAATTGCCCTCCCGTAGGATTGCCTGCTTATATGGGCACCTTTGCGGATATGATGGCATTATTAATGTGTTTTTTCGTATTGCTGCTGTCGTTTGCTGAGATGGACGTACTTAAATTTAAGCGGCTGTCCGGGTCGTTAAGTGCTGCATTCGGCGTGCAGCGTGAAGTTGTCGCTAACGAAATCCCAATGGGAACAAGTATTATTGCTCAGGAGTTCAGCCCCGGACGCCCCGAGCCAACACCCATTAACAGTATCATGCAGCGAACGGTCGATCAGAAGCAGACCAACCTTCAGGTCCAATGTACTCCCGATCAAGAAAGTCCCGAAATTAGCGTTACCGATGAACAAAATCAAAGTGATCTGGTCAATAAACTGACAGAAATGATTGAAAACACTCGAAGTGATGCGGTGGATTTAGCCAATGCACTGGCTGCGCAAATAAAAAGGGGTGAGGTTGAGATCGAAACGGTTGGCCGAGAGATTACAGTCCGCATTAAAGAAAAGGGCTCTTTTCCTTCTGGCTCAGCGGAATTACAGCCAGGCTATAATCAGGTGTTGCGGGACGTTCGAGATGTGCTGGCAGAAAAAGAAGGAAAAATACTTATTCAAGGCCACACTGACAACGTCGGTATAGCGACTTCCCGATTTCGGTCGAATTGGGAACTCTCGTCAGCTAGAGCCGTCAGCGTTGCGCACGAGCTGTTGAGCGATGGAGTGCTGAGCGCCCAGCGTTTTACTGTTAGTGGGTACAGCTATACTAGACCGTTAGTCAGCAATGATAGCGTAGAGAATCGAGCGTTGAATCGCCGTGTTGAAATTGTTATTAGTCAAAGTGTCGATCAAGAGACGCGAAAAGAATTAGAGGATTTAAAAGAAGAGAATCCTGAGTTGTATGAAGATGATATTGATGCGCAGCTAAGTCCAATATTCGATATTAGTCCGGATGAAATATTTTAGCGGGTCGACATTCTAAATTTAGAAAATCACCTGCTGGTACGAATGGCACTTACTTAAGCGCAAGACCGGTGTTTGTCCCCATAAAAACATCTGTGGCATGGATGCCACAGTTGAGCTACATGGACGTATTTACCGCATTTTTTCTGGGGATAAACACCGGTCTTGCGCGGATTGACGCTAAAACACTGCCACTTAAGTAAGCGCCATCACCTGCTGGTACTGATTTTTTTCATACGGCTAGGAACCAGCCCATCGTTTTAATCATTATCGAGCACTGTTGACAAAGTTTAAATGCATAGCATCCAATAGCTTGTACAGAAGTTGGTTGTTATCAGAAAAATGATTGCCGGCGCTTAATATCTCATCTTCTGATTGAATCATTGGCCCACTATCACCTAATTCTTCGGCGCATTCCTGGGCCAATCGTGTTGCCGTTGCAAGGTCGAATTCCAGATGAAACTGTAGGCCCAGTACATGCTTGCCAAGCGTGAATGCTTGGCTTTTACAGGCCTCTGATTCGTACAGTAGAGTGGCGGCTGACGTAAGTGAAAAAGTATCACCATGCCAATGCAAGGGGGTGAATCGCTCTGGCAGCGAGTTGTTGGCCCAGTGTTCTTGCGGCTTGGTTTTAGACCGGGTTTTAAAGACGGGAAACCAACCAATTTCCCGGACTGCATTCTTGCTGACGCTTGCGCCGCTTGCTATCGCGATTAACTGCGCACCCAAGCAGACCCCCAAGACATACTTATCAGCGTCAATGCATTGTTTGATAAAAGCAACTTCAGGCTTGATCCATGCTAAATCGTCATTGACGCTCATCGGGCCGCCCATAATAATAAGGCAATCAAATTCATCCAATGATGGAAACTTCGAACTTTGAGTACAACACATCTGTTGCATGGAGTGATTGTTGGTCTTCACCCAGTTTGCAATGGCAGCTGGTCCTTCGAAAGTAACGTGTTGTAAAACTAGAAGCTTCATTGATTGTATGTTGCACTACCGATTGAAGAAAATATTGATCGATGACAGGGTCGATTGTATACAGCCTTGGCTTGCGAGCCAACATGCACGTTGGTTTCGCTGTATTCGCCGCTGCCATAGAGTCAATATTATAGAGCAGCCACTGTAAATAATAGTTCAATGAACGGCTGGGCGCGCAGTTACATCGATAAAAGATTAAAAAAGGGCGAAGCAGTGAATGAAGATAACGAGCTGTTTAGGCAGCAACTCGATGGAGTAAAGCCTCTTAAAAAGGCTGGCAAAGTACAGTTAAAAAAAACCATCGGCAGCTCGATGGAAAAAAGTTATGCGCGTGAGGCTGCCGTTTCGGCGCCGTCTTCCGATATGACATTTTCCGATACCAGTATGGTGTCCGATGACTACGTTGATTGGTTAAAGCCGTCAGATATATTGAGCTTTAAACGCACGGGCGTTCAGGAGGGCGTATTTCGTAAACTTCGATTGGGTAAATACGCTCTGGATGGGCGATTGGATCTGCACCGAATGACAGTTGCAGAAGCGAGAAAAGAAGTATTTGGTTTTATCGGTGAAGCGATGAATTATGATTTACGTACCATTATTATTTTACATGGTAAGGGGGAACGAAATGCAGAACGGCAAGCGATCCTAAAAAGTTATGTTGCTAAATGGTTAAAAGAATTACCTTGTATTTTGGCCTATCATAGCGCAATTAAACAGCATGGCGGCACAGGTGCCGTATACGCCTTGTTGAAAAAAAGTGAAAATCTTAAAGCCAAAAATCGCGAACAGCATGGTAGCCGTAGTTGATATTCTTTTTATTAGTTATCGTTTTAAATTATCAATTCAGTGACGGTTCCATTCCATTTAAAAAGGTTAATGATGAGAATAATTCTACCGTTTAGTTCTCCAGATATTGAAAAACAAATTATCGAGCTGGATCCCAAAGCAGAAATTACCGTGTTGGGGCTTATGGAAGGAGAGGATGTTCCGCCGGATATACAGGCTGATGCATTGTTAACTCTCGGTGTCGTATCACGCGAGAAACTAGAAAAACTATTATTAGTAGCCGATCAGATTCGCTGGATCCATGTGTTTGGTACAGGGGTCGATAATTTCCCATGGCAAGCAATCGGCGATCGCGAATTAACATGCTCCAGAGGTGCGCACGCGCTACCCATAGCTGAGTGGGTTATGGCGGTGTTACTGGCTGCCGAAAAACAACTACCTGAATCGTGGGTTTCTGCGCCACCAGAAAATTGGCACTCTGCCAGCTTAGGCCAGTTAAGTGGTCAAACTCTGGCTTTGCTGGGTTATGGCTGTATTGGTTCCTTGGTCGCAGAGCGAGCGTTAGCGTTCGGGATGAAAGTGAAAGTATTAGTGCGGGCGCCGCGCAAATCTTGGCCTGAAGGGGTGAGCGCGGTAAATACTTTTGGTGAGTTGGTAGCCGAGGCTGATCACTTGGTTTTAGCTGCGCCCGCCACGGCAGCTACACATCATATTATTAATAATGAAACTTTGGCAAAGTGTAAGCAAGGAATGCACTTGATTAATATAGCCCGAGGAAGCTTAGTTGATCAAGATGCCTTAAAAAATTCGTTAGAAAATGGAACCTTGAGCAGGGCGTCTTTGGATGTGGTAGATCCCGAACCACTACCTGAGGGGCACTGGTTATATGAGCATCCACTGGTTCGTTTATCACCACATATTTCCTGGAGTAATCCGAGCATGCTAGAGAAAATAGTTGAGCCGTTTATCTATAATGTCCAGCAATTCATCGAGGGAGGATCTATGCATGGTGTCGTTAACGTTATTGAAGGGTATTAGTGATAGGGGTCAATTCTAGTAAACGGTGATACCGTGCTTCAATAGTAGCTTGGGCATTACTGAATCCAGGCTTTCGATTTGCTTGGCGGTCAAATCCAAATAAGCCATATTTTCTTGTTGATAGAACTCAATCCGTGCTAGTTTTTGGCTCATGGCTTTAGCATTTTCTTTTTCGTGCCAGCATTCAATATGCAAGTGAGCGGAGGGCAGATAAAAATCGCAAGCACCCAGCTTTTCGTCTTGCAGTAGCCATTGATAGGCATGAACCACTTCCATTAAGTAAAGCCAGTTGCAGACTTGATGATGTTCTTTGTTGTTCGGGCAGTGGCCATCGCGTGAAAAATGAGGTAGTTCCAGCTTTTCGGTAAAATCTAAAGTTTGCTGGTTTTTTTTGTCTCTTTCCGTACCGGGTGCCGAGTTAGCTCTTTGCTTCGATTCTTTTTGGTCTGAAATAAATCCGACTTGCTGTAACGCACGTTTAAGGGCCGGATTATCTGATATATCTCTGGACCAAATCGTATAAGGCACGCCAGATTCGGCATCTTCTTTTTCAATCCCGCCGTATCGTTTTCCGCGGGGTGTGATAGTCCAGCCTTTGTGAAACCGTTTTTGCCAGCCGAGCTCGGCTAATAAAGCGTTAAAGCGGTGCGGGCCGATATGATACTGCGCACCAAGGGTTCCCACTGTGAGTGGAAGTTCAAGCAGTTCGTGAAAAATTGCATGGTCAACTATTTCGGTAGGCCAGCCAATATATTCGCCGTATTTTTTGCTGGTGATGTACTCACCGCCTTCAAATTCACCTTTGCCAGTTAATCGCCAATGATTGTCGGTTCGATCGATCCATAGTTTTTGGAGTAAAAAATTGAATACGATTTTGGCGG
>JAJRPK010000384.1 GCA_024280785.1 Gammaproteobacteria bacterium | reverse complement strand
CCTCTTTGTTTAAGTGTTATTGGTGCGGTTACGTTGCGGATGTAAAGCATAGCTATTAATAAACGTTAGATTCGTTTATTAATAGAGTCAATGTAGGGCTGTCCATAGCGGTGCAGTGATATAGTGTCCGAGACTGTTTTACCAAGATTATCTTTGGCCGTGAGATCGCCTCCTGCTTCAGTAAAGTATTGGATAAAATCGTCAAAATCCTCGGCTCTCATACTTTGATAGGCCTTAAGAAGTTTATGATGGTCTGGATTTTCACCGGTTGGGGGGAGTAACTCTAAAAACTCGCGAATACGTTCTTCTCCCCACACCGGATCGATTACCTTTTCTTTGTCTTTCTTTGAGCTCATTCGTTGGCCTTATTGCTGAAAATTCACTAAAAATGATGATTGTCGGTCGGTCGGGCTTGCTGGGTCACTATTATACCGGTGATATCGGGGATGCCGCTATCGTCCAATTAATCCGATATAGATAATTTATCTACTTGGCGAGTTTTTCTGCCAGTATTTT
Source organism: Gammaproteobacteria bacterium (assembly GCA_024280785.1). Lineage (GTDB taxonomy): Bacteria > Pseudomonadota > Gammaproteobacteria > Pseudomonadales > UBA7434 > UBA7434. The sequence continues at coordinate 31,808 of JAJRPK010000384.1, read as the reverse complement.
ATTAACTTGTCCTGGATTCGCTTTTCCCTTAGAGGCTTTCATTACCTGACCGACAAAATATCCTAGTAGTTTCTTTTGTTTGTCGGGCTCTGCGGCTTGGTATTGTTCGACTTGTGCGGCACTTTTGGCAATAACGTCATCGACCATAGCCTCGATAGCCCCCCCATCGCTCAGTTGTTTCAAGCCCTTGCTTTCTATAATTTCATCTGCCGAGCCTTCTCCGTTACACATGGCTTCGAATACTTGCTTGGCAATTTTTCCCGAAATGGTTTGGTCTTTAATACGGGTGATTAAGTCAGCCAGTTGATTCGCTGAAACGGGAGAGTGTTCAATGGGTATACCCTGTTTGTTTAAAAAGGCTGACAGGTCTCCGATAATCCAGTTAGCTGACAGTTTGGCATCTGCGCAGGTTTTTGTTGTCGTTTCAAAGTAATCCGCTACGCTTCGTAATTCTGTCAATAGAGAGGCGTCGTAATACGATAGTGCATATTCGCTTTGAAAGCGCTGGAGTTTAGCTTCGGGCAGTTCCGGGATTTTCTTACGCAATGCTTCTATTACACTGTCTTCGATAACTACTGGTAATAGATCGGGGCAAGGAAAATAACGATAGTCATTGGCTTCTTCTTTGCTTCGCATACTCCGAGTTTCATTTTTTTCACTGTCGTAGAGACGTGTTTCCTGAACTACCGTGCCGCCATCTTCGATAAGTTCTATTTGTCGCGCTACCTCTATGTGTATCGCTTTTTCGATAAAACGAAACGAATTGAGGTTTTTTATTTCAGCACGGGTTCCCAGTTTTTTCTCTCCAACAGGGCGTACGGAAACATTGGCGTCACAGCGTAGTGACCCCTGTGACATATCTCCGTCGGAAATGCCAAGATAGGTGACGATCCCGTGTACCTTCTTGAGAAATTTAATGGCTTCTTCAGAAGAACTCATGTCGGGCTCTGAAACGATTTCAATGAGCGGTGTGCCGGCTCGGTTTAAGTCTATTCCTGACATGCCGTGAAAATCTTCGTGCAATGATTTTCCTGCGTCTTCCTCTAAATGCGCGTGGTGAATGCGGATACGTTTGACCGTAGAGTTTTCGCCGACTTCAATGTCGATATGGCCTGGGCCGACTATGGGTTTTTCTAATTGTGTGGTTTGATAGCCTTTGGGTAGATCAGGGTAAAAATAATTTTTTCGTTCAAATGCCGACTTTTTTTCAATGGCTGCGTCGATGGCCAAGCCAAACATAATAGCCTTGTGAAAGGCTTGTTCATTGGCGACCGGCAGAGTGCCAGGCATTGCCAAGTCTACTGCGTTAGCCTGAGTGTTAGGTTCTGCGCCAAAGGCAATTGATGACCCACTAAATATTTTCGATTGGGTAGAAAGTTGAACGTGTACTTCTAAGCCAATCACTGTTTCCCACTGCATTCTCATAACCTTTAATATAATTCGTTAGATTCTTGGTTTTCGCAATAATAGTGCTATCGCATGGATCTCTTTGACCGCCCGATGGAAAAATCCCGGGTTTCTAGTCAATCGGCGATGCTTTGTGCCAGTCGGTTACCGTTTGATATTGGTGTGCGACATTAAGAAGTTTGGCTTCGGCAAAGTAATTGCCGACCAGCTGCAAGCCTACGGGCATTTTGTCAACGATACCGGCGGGTATCGACATTCCTGGTAGCCCCGCTAGATTTACCGCAATTGTGTATATATCTTCGAGGTACATTGATACGGGATCATTGTTTTTTGAGCCAAACTTAAAGGCTGGCGACGGAGATGTGGGGCCGGCAATAATGTCGACTTGCTCAAACGCGCTAACAAAATCTTGGTTAATAAGTCTGCGAATTTGTTGAGCTTTTCGGTAGTAGGCATCGTAGTAGCCGGCAGACAGTGCGTAGGTGCCAATTAAAATACGTCGCTTGACTTCATCGCCAAAACCTTCGCTACGGGTTCGCGTGTACAAATCCTCCAGGTCTTTTGGATCGTTGCAACGATAACCGTAACGAACGCCATCAAATCGCGATAGATTGGATGAGGCTTCTGCCGGTGCAATGACATAGTAAGCTGGCACCGATAGTGCTGAATTCGGGAGGTCGACATCGATCAGTGTGGCGCCGAGCTTTTCCAATTCTGCTAACGCACAATGCACAGTTTGGGCCATGTCTTCATTCAGTCGCTCATCAAAGTATTCACGCGGTAAGCCTATTCTCAGTCCCTTGAGTGGCTGCGTAAGCTCAGCGGTATAGTCGGGAACCGGTATGTCGGTGCAAGTAGAGTCTTTATTGTCGTAACCGGCCATTGCATTTAATAAAATGGCCGCGTCTTCTGCGGTTCTGGCCATTGGGCCACCCTGGTCAAGGCTTGAAGCAAAGGCAATCATACCGTAGCGACTAACTCTGCCGTAGGTGGGCTTTAAACCGGTAATGCCGCAGAGCGCGGCGGGTTGACGGATTGAACCTCCAGTATCCGTGCCGGTGGCAGCGGGCGTCAATCGTGCAGCAATAGCGGCGGCGGATCCTCCCGATGAGCCTCCAGGTACCCGGTTTGTATCCCAGGGATTTTTTACTGCGCCATAAAAGCTGGTTTCGTTAGATGAGCCCATGGCAAATTCATCCATGTTGGTTTTTCCCAACATAACTACGCCTTGGTTCTTTAATTTTGCGACTACTGTGGCGTCGTAGGGTGGAACAAAGTTGTCTAACATTTTTGAGCCGCAACTGGTTCTGATGCCGTTAGTGCAAAAAATATCTTTATGGGCAAAGGGCACGCCGAGTAACGCCCCTTCGCTTCCTTTCGCCAGCAAGGAATCAGCAGCGTCGGCAGCCTCAAGAGCACCTTTTTTGTCGAGGGTGATAAAACAATTGTAAGTTTTATCCAGAGAACGTATGCGGTCGAGAAGGTGTTGGGTTATTTCGCGCGAAGAAAAATCTTTTTGCGCTAATCCCTGATGAATTTCTGCGAGTGTTAATTGGTGTAAAGCGGTCATTGATTTGGCTTTTCTATGTGAGTGGATAAGGTGAATACATAATATGTACGGTAAAAGTTAGCGGGCATAGACTGGATAATTTTGCTGTCTAAAATGAGAAAGCTTGACAACAAATGCTCCAGCAGTGGCCAATGCTCAGCGGCAACTAAAGAAAATCATTGCTTATTACTCAATAACTTTTGGCACTAGATACAAACCTTCGTCAGTGGCAGGCGCTATTTGTTGAAATTGGTCCCGACGTAGAATTTTGTTGTCGGGCTCTACGATCGTATCCGGGCGTAAATATTGAACGGCGTCCAGCACATTCGCCATAGGCTGGATCTCGCTTGTATCGATGGCTTGCATTTGATCGACTAATTCAAGTATGGCGCTGATTCGCTCAGTAACTTCGGAAATATCTTTATCATCTACTTGCAGTTTCGCCAGTTTGGCAGTGGCTATAATTTCATCGGGCGTAATACTCATATCGGGCGTTTCTATTTGATGTGCGGTGGTGTAAGGATAATGGACGTTTAAGTGGCTGTTTAGCTTTGCCGGTTTCTTTTGCCGGTTGCTAGAGCGGCGACTTGAGTGATTTATTCGTTTATAGCTTGATAATAAGAACCAAAGCTTCTTTGAACTTCTATCCAAGTGGTTAACGAAATTGGTAAATGCGCTAAGTTATCACATTTCAGCCTTGCCCTAAATCCCTGCCGTTGTTACAGTTCGTCGATTATTTTACCAGCGGTCATATATTGCGTATTAATAGCTAAATTAATCTTGCTATACGACTTTGTCTCATCGACTTATGTGCAATTATACGTCTATCAAGTTCTTTTTAAGATTACTAGATAGGCACTGATTGATCGCGGCTGTTAGTGCTGGGTTTAGTGCCGGGTTTGCCGTGAAATATTACAGATATACCAATGCTGCGATAAAATAAGGCGATGTAGTGAGCGTTGTAGAAAAAATTTGGGCTTAGATTTGGAACAATGCCAGATTGCCAAGTAAATTTCTTGTCTTCGCCTGAATATTGCCTTCACTTAAATTGAATGAGTTAAATTTAAAATAGTGGCTGCGTTTGTTGATACGTTAACGTCATCAATCAGATACCTTATAAATTATTGTGCGGTGTTGCGGTCAGTTAGTTAATTATTGGTATCGATTGATTCCGCAGTTATCGCCCCGATGCGTTGTATAAAGCAATGGCACGGCGGGACTGCTATTTACAGAGATTATATTTATATGTCATTGCTGAAGACTATAAGAGGCATTTTTTCCAACGATCTGTCTATCGATCTAGGTACGGCTAATACTCTTATTTATGTGAGGGACCAAGGGATTGTACTGGACGAGCCATCAGTGGTGGCTATCAGAATACATAATGGTCAAAAAACGATCGCCGCGGTGGGTTCGGAAGCCAAACGCATGCTGGGAAGGACCCCGGGTAATATCATGGCTATTAGGCCATTAAAAGACGGGGTGATTGCTGATTTTCAAGTTACAGAAAAGATGTTGCAGCATTTTATCTCTTTAGTGCATAAAAACAGTTTTATCCGACCTAGTCCCCGCGTATTGGTTTCAGTACCGTGTAACTCTACGCAAGTCGAACGCAAAGCGATACGAGAGTCAGCCTTGAGTGCTGGAGCAAGAGAAGTGCGGTTGATCGAGGAGCCAATGGCAGCGGCTATTGGCGCGGGGCTACCCGTTGAAGAGGCTAATGGCTCGATGGTTGTCGACATTGGTGGCGGGACGACCGAGATTGCGATTCTTTCGTTAAATGGAGTCGTGTATTCGGATTCGGTCAGGACGGGCGGAGATCGCTTTGATGACGCTATTGTTTCTTACGTTCGCCGTAACTACGGTAGTTTAATAGGAGAGGCTACGGCTGAGCGAATCAAGCAAGAAATTGGCACTGCCATAGGTGGTGACGAGTTGCGCGAAATTGATGTTAGAGGCCGAAATCTGGCCGAAGGAGTCCCACGAGCGTTCACCATGAATAGTGACGAAGTGATGGAGGCCCTGCAAGATGCACTAGCGACAATTATTCAAGCGGTCAAAGGCGCATTAGAGCAAGCCCCTCCTGAGTTGGCTTCTGATATCGCTGAGTCGGGTATTGTCTTGACGGGTGGCGGTGCCTTGTTGCGTGGGATAGACCGTCTTTTATCCGCGGAGACAGGTTTACCCGTTATTGTTGCGGACGATCCGCTCACCTGTGTTGCTAGAGGTGGCGGTAAAGCACTGGAATTAATCGACCAGTATAATATCGATTTTCTCTACCTTGATTAGCACCGGCCAGTACCTGTAGGGGTTGCGTAATTAAACCTATTTTTGGCAAAACTCCGTCAGTTGGCACACGATTAACAGTATTGGGTCTACTATCGCTACTGCTAATGGCGGCTGATTACAAAACTGACATGACGGGTGGCGCCAGAGTCGTGTTGTCTTACTTATCCGTCCCCTTTTATTGGTTATCTAATCAGCCTGGCCATTTTGTGCAGGGCTTGGATTCCTATTTCACCTCTCGCGACACTTTGCTGGCAGAAAATGAACGTTTGCACAGTGAGGCGCGCGTGCAGCAAGGTAAATTGCAAAAGCTGGTTTTTTTGACGGCAGAAAATGTTCGTTTGAGGGAGTTACTGGGTTCATCTACGGTGCTGCAAGATAGCGTACTCGTCGCTGAGTTAATCAGTGTTTCACCTGACCCATTAAAGCACCAAATTGTTATAAATAAAGGAGAGGGCAAGGGAGTCTACGTCGGTCAACCCGTTATCGATGCCTATGGATTGTTGGGTCAAGTCATCGAAGTCAATGCCGTTAATGCCCGAGTGATTCTCATCAGTGACTCTCACCATGCTATTCCTGTGCAGATCAATCGAAATGGTGTGCGAGCCATTGCCGAAGGTTCAGGTCGTATTGATACCTTGATATTGCCTAATGTAGTGGCGACAACCGATATCAAAGCGGGTGATTTACTGGTTAGCTCAGGGCTCGGTCAGCGTTTTCCCGTCGGTTATCCCGTTGGAGTGGTTGAATCTGTAGTGCTGGATCCGGGAAAGCCGTTTTTGAAAATAGTGATCCGCCCCAGTGCCAAACTGGATCGTAGTCGATATGTGCTACTGGTTTTTGCCGCTGGGGTGCCTTTGTCGTGAGCACTACATCGTGAGCAATACGCACTCACAAGTTTCGACGGAAAGAAGCTGATGAACCACGCGGCAGAGGATTCACAGACCGCTTCTTGGTTTTTGGTGGTTTTTACCGCCGCAATTTCTCTGTTAGGAGCGGTATGGCCGTTGGCTATTTGGGCAAGCTGGTTACGTCCCGAGTTAGCAGCGATGACGGTTGTTTATTGGGTTATTAACTCTCCGTTTAAAATTGGGATGGTATATGCTTGGAGCCTCGGACTGGCGGTAGACGTTCTCGAAGGCGCCGTTTTAGGGCAAAATGCGTTGGGACTTACCGTTTTAGCGTACCTATGTTTTCTACTACACCAGCGGTTGAGAATGTTGTCAGTGGTTGAGCAAGCTTTTTCGGTCTTTATTTTAGTCGGTATTTATCAATTAATAGGTTACTGGGTTCATGGTTTGACCGGCGGTAATTATTACAGCATGGCCTTCCTTATTCCCGCATTAGTAAGTGCTCTGTTGTGGCCGTGGATGAAATTAACATTGGATAGGCTGACATTTTAATCCTTCCATCGATAACATTTCTCATGCTTCATCGTTAAAGGCTTCAAAGTGAATCAAACAGAATTCACTTTGGATTGGGATGATATAGACAAAAGATTTTTTTGCCGCTCTGCCTAACGAAAAGCATTAGCTTATACGCAGTTGTAACTTTTAAGTGTCACTAACGATAAGCTCCGTTAATAAATTACCATTGTGAGTTTTCTTCAGGGTGATTTAAAGCGCTCAATGGAAAGGTGTTTGACCGACATGAGTGAAGAGATTTTAATGAATGTGACACCGATGGAGTCTCGGGTGGCACTGGTTGAAAACGGCGTGTTACGTGAGGTTTTCATAGAGCGTGAGAGAAATAGAGGTATTGTCGGCAATATATATTATGGCAAAGTGGTTCGGGTATTGCCCGGAATGCAAGCGGCATTTGTCGATATTGGGCTAGAAAAATCGGGTTTTATGCATGTACGGGATATTTTTTCTTTCGATAAGATTGGTGGAAATAAATCCGATTTAGATATTCGGCAATTAGTTCATGAAGGGCAGAGTATTCTTGTGCAAGTTATCAAGGATCCACTGGGAACTAAAGGTGCACGAATCGGCAGTTATCTTTCAATCGCTTCAAGGAATTTAGTTTATACCTTATTTTCTAACAAAACAGGGGTGTCTAATTTAATTGACGATGCGGAGCGGAGAAACCAACTGAAAGAATGGTTGGATAATGCATTATCGGTGGTGGAACTAGAGAGAGAAGTTACTGAAAATGAGAGGAAAGCGGATAAAGTAAACGCACAAGCGACTTCAGGTGGTTACATTATTCGTACTGCTGCCGAGTCGATAGGAGAGCAAGATTTCATTGCTGACATTCGATATCTTAAAAGATTATGGCGGGCGCTCGAAAGAAAAATGGTCCAACAGGTCGCCCCTAGCTTGATCTATACCGATTTACAACTATGTGAAAGAACTGTCCGTGATTTAGTCTACCCGGAATTGGAGAAAATCCGTATTGATAGTTCCGATGTTTATGAGCGCATGGTGAGTTTCACGCAAGAATTTGTTCCGGAAATCACTGATAAGTTAGAGTATTACTCATCAGATCGTCCAATATTTGATTTATTTGGTGTCGAAGAAGAAATCAATAAGGCACTGAATAGAAAGGTTCAGCTCAAATCGGGAGGTTACTTGATTATTGATCAAACTGAGGCAATGACTACGATAGACGTAAACACGGGTGCTTACGTTGGCAAGCGCAACCAAGATGAAACAATATTCAAAACAAATTTAGAAGCAGCCACAACGCTAGCACGTCAAATACGGTTACGGAATTTGGGTGGTATCATCATCGTTGACTTTATCGATATGAATAATGAAGATCATCGCCGGCAGGTATTACGTATATTGAGCAAAGAGGTTGAAAAGGATAAGACCAAAACATACATCGGTGAATTTTCAGGGCTGGGGTTAATTGAAATGACTCGCAAGCGTACGCGAGAAAGTCTTGAGCACGTTTTGTGTGAAACCTGTGTTGCTTGTTCCGCTCGAGGCTCGTTGCGCTCAGCGGAGACTGTTTGCTCGGATATTTTTCGAGAAATCGTTCGCGAGGCTCGTGCTTACGATAACGATAGATTGTTAGTCCTTGCATCTCAATCTGTGGTAGACCGATTATTAGACGAGGATTCCGAAGCAATCAGTAATTTACAGTCAGCCTTAGCTAAGTCGATACATTTTCAAGTGGAGCCTGTTTATACACAGGAACAATATGATGTTGTGCTTTTATAAAATATTTCTTGAGTACGGTTAGGTTGAAGTGAGCGTACTAAAGTTGTTTGATCGTTGCTTGAGAAGCCTACTAATAACCGTAGCTGCGATATACATTTTACTGGCACTATATTTTAGCGTCGGTCGTTTTTTGTTACCTTATATTGAGTCCCTTGTGCCGACATTAGTTTCTTCGTTAGAAGAAAGAACGGGCTTGGCGTGGACGATAGAAGGGCTTAGTGGCGAATGGAATAAATTAAATCCTGTGCTTAGGGTTGGCAAGCTAGAAGCCAGATTAGCAATTACTCAGTCGCCGCCTCTTAATGCGAGCGATGCGCTAGACCTGACAAATAATAAAATTGTATTTTCATTATCCGAAGGAGAACTTCGGTTGGATGTGCTGGCCTCTTTATTTTCTCGCGAGTTTCGGCTAACGGACATCCAAGGAAAAAATCTTTCGGTTGCTTTAGAGAAAACGGTAGATAAACATTGGAAAATTCAGGGAATGAGTCTTTCCGGGTCCGGTCAGAGTATCGCCTTACAAGGTTTTCTTTCTCATATTCGTCGGTTGGCGATTGACAATATTAATCTCCAATGGGCAGTTGATGGCGACAAGATGGTTGATATTCAACTTCCCGCGATGCAAATGCACAGCGAAAGATACGACAGTTTCCGTCGATTTACTTTTTCTCAAACAAGCCAAGATTACGGTAGCTTTAAGCTGTTAGTAGAGACTGAAAATGCACCGTTTTCTAAACAGGCAAATATCAATGCATATGTGAAAGCTGATCATTTTAGCTTGACTCCGTGGTTAGAATTATTTGCTGACCAATGGGTAATCAATGACTGGTCGGGTGAATTCTGGGCTACTAAAAAACCAGATCGTAAATGGCAGGCAACCGCTATTGTCGACGGAGGGTCAATTTCCCGTGCTGGTTCGTTCAATTGGCAAATAGAAGAAATCTCAGTTCGTCTTGGAGTCGAGGAGATGGACTCGGGAGGCGTTGACTTATGGTGGCAAGAGTTAGGGGCGACGTGGCGCAAACAGCCGTTACATATGCCTTTGGCTCATATTTCTTTGGCGCAAACAGAGGCGAAAATTTCCAATATTATTATTCGGACACCGGTTGTTAATATTGGGCAGTTGAGCGAGATTCTGGCAGACAGTGGGGTGCTGTCTGGACCGCCATTGAAAGTGCTTGAAACATTAATGCCTGGCGGTATGGTGAAGCAGTTGCATGTTTCTATTCCAAGCGGTAAGCGAATTACCGAGTTTAGTTTAGAGGCACTATTAGAAAACGTTAGTGTTAGGCCTTGGGGGAATATACCGGGCGGTACGGGGATAGATGGATATATTCACGCGAATGCCTCGAGAGGATTGATAGCGCTGTCAGTAGATGACGGATTTTCTATTTCTTTCCCTCAGATATATAAAGATCCTTTGGTTTTTGATAAAGCAGAGGGCTTAGTTGATTGGTCGATAGGAAAGCGAATCATAATTAATGGAAAAGATATTAAGTTACAGGAAAAATTGGTAGAAAATAAAAATAAAAATGAAAGTGACGGCGGTAGCAGCACTGTTATCGATGATGATGGTACGTCGGATAAGCTTGTAGCTTCGAGTGCGGTGGCAGGTTCTATCGGCGGGAGTTTTTTTGTCGACGTAGGTCGAGGAAAAGGTTCCGAAGCAGGTCATATGGAGCTAAATATCGGGGTAAAAAATGCCGTGGGATCTAGCTTGCTTCACCTGATCCCCTTTACAGTTAATAAAGGTTTACAGCGGTGGGTGGCGGACGCAGAAGTGCAAGCACAAGTGATTGACGGTGCCTTTATATATAACGGTTCCCTACGTAAAAATGAAGGAGAGAGACGTTCTATACAGTTGTATTTTAACCTCTCTGAGGCAGAAGTTAGGTTTGATCGAAATTGGCCTAAAGCAACAGATATAGATGGCCTGGTAGAAATATCAAGCTCCCAAACACAGGTTAATGTGATCACTGGCGATCTATCTGGCTTATCAATAAAGAATGCTAACGTTGTGGTGCATACAGCTGAACGCGATGCGAGAGTTGAACTGGAAGCAAATGTAGGTGGCAATTTGGACGATGTTTTCTCGGTGTTACAGCATTCGCCGTTGCAGCAACAGTTAGGTGAGTTAATGGGTACTTGGCGCGGCGCGGGGAAGGTAAAAGACGGACGTTTGAGTCTAAGCATTCCTTTGGACGAACAATATGTTGATAATATTCGTGTTGACTTTAGTGGCTGGATCGAAGATGGAATAATCGATATGAAAAATTTGGATATCGAAGTGACAGACGTTAATGGCCCTATTAGTTTCACAACAAAAGCGGGCTTGGTGTCAAATAAAATAACGGCAAAAATATGGGGTGAGCCTGTAGAAGTAGTGCTAGGGGACTATACCGGCGAAAGTAATAAGCAAGGTGATGACACATTTAGAGTTGATGTCAACGGGCGCGTTTTGGCCAAAGATATCTATGGTTGGCTAGATCAACCTCTATTTGTTTTTGCCGAAGGGCAGAGCGAAATAGATCTACGTGTTGATTACACCAGATCTCAAACGTTATTATCTGTAAACAGCGATTTAGTAGGAATAACGTTGGCGCTTCCTGGCGAACTTTCAAAACATAAAGATACCGCCGCCGCCTTGAATCTGAATTGGGATATCGCTGCAGTACGCCAGCCTATGCTGGTAGAGATTGCCGAAAGAGCAAAAATCCAGTTGGAATTCGAACAATTTAAATTCTATGGAGGAAAAGTTTTAGTTGGTCAACGCGCGCTGTCCGAGCATACCGATAAAAATATATTTTATAACAATGCCGAAGTTGGAGTGGGGCAAAAAAAGGTTCACGAAAAACTCATCGCACAATACAAGAAACAAACAATAGGTTTAGCGGTTAGTGGCCATTTGGAGCATTTTAATTTAGATGAATGGCTGGAAGTATTGGATCAGTACGAACGAGCTGAAATGGAGCTACAAAATTCGGGTGTGGCGGTAAGTACAGAAACTGAGATTATTATACGCCGCTTGCGTTTAGATGATTTGAACGCGTTTGATATGCCTTTTTCCAACGCTGTCGTCGAAGCCTTGCGGGTAGAGGATAGGTGGCAGTTTTCGATCGAGAGTGATCAAGTAAAAGGCCTTGTTACCTTGCCAGCAAAAGACTCAAAAACGTGGGTTGTCGCTGACGTAAAAAGTGGTGTTGGGGGTGTGGTTAGAAAGATCACTAACGATGATGCTACGGTTAAAGAGAATAGCGTCTGGGACTCAATGCCTCTTATATTGGATGATTTAGCCGAACGTGATCGCTTTAAGCTCGACTTAGTCTACCTCCGTTTAAATAAACCTAGCTTACTCGATGGAAGTTCGAGCTTTTTGCCAAGTAGCTTGCCGTCGCCGTCTGAATTAGTTCCGCTCGATATTGACATACAGCAGTTGTATATAGGAAAAAAGGCGGTAGGCCAGTGGAGTTTTTTGTTGACGCCCACTAATAATATTGCTTTGATCCACAATGTAATAGCTAGTTATGCGTCAATGGACATAAGATCCACTATCGACGACGGTTTATTGTGGGGGGTGAGCAACAAAGGGGAAGTGGCCAGCTCTTTGGATATATCGATGAGTAGTAATAATATTGCCGCTTTTATCGAGAGCTTTGCTGCCTCTGCCGATGCTAATTCACCGATCAAAAGTAAAAAAACTCAGTTTGAATTAGCTCTAAACTGGAGTGGTGGACCTGAGAATTTTTCGCTTAAAACGGTTAGTGGTGAATTTGAGTTTGCGTTTAGTAAGGGGCAATTTTTGAAAGCGTCGGATTCAGCTCAAGGTTTGTTGAAGGCTGTGAGTCTCGTCAACTTCGATACCTTGTTGCGCAGATTACAGCTAGATTTTTCTGATTTGTATAAAGATGGACTAAGTTTCGACTCGGTTACCGGCACTCTGCAGATCGAAGATGAACTAGCCCACTTTGATCAGGTGCCTATTAAAATAAAATCGCCGTCCAGTCAGTTTTCGTTGACTGGACATGTTGATTTAGACGAAGCCTCTATTGATGCTGAACTAGTTATGACCCTACCTGTTGCATCAAATCTGCCGTGGATCGCGGCTCTAGCGGGAGGATTGCCCGTTGCGGCTGGAGTCTTTATTGCCAGCAAGCTGTTTAGCAATGAACTTGACCGTTTGTCCAGTGCCGTCTACACGATTAAAGGTCCGTTAGATAATGCAGAGGCTAAGTTTTCTCGTTTGTTTGATGCAGGAACTGATGGGGGTGGAGACCACACTGCCCCCATTCAAGACATTGGTGAATCTAATGAGCTTGAATCTCCGTGAGTTTGGGTGATAAGTATTTGACGACAGCGGCTGAAAAAAAAATTCAGTCGGTTAATACTGTCGCCGCGATTCAGATGGTAAGTAGCTCTGATATACAGGAAAACCTCGATCATCTTTCTGTGTTGATTTCAGGTTCGGTGTTGAGGGGCGCTCGGCTTGTGGTTATTCCCGAGATGTTTGCTTGCATGGGTTCGAATAAAGCGGTGAATTCTTCGTTACAAAGTTCGGATAATTCATCAATACTAGCATTTATTTCAGATTTGGCGCGAGATCATCAAGTGTGGATTGTATCGGGTTCGATTCCTTATCGTGAGCAGAGCTCGTTTAGCCAAGGCGATACCATTACTCCCAAGCTTCATACAGATAGAAAATTGATCCAGAGCAAACCGTTTTCTCGGTGTGTTGTATTTAATAGTAAAGGGGATCGTGTTGCCGAATACGACAAAATTCATTTGTTCGATGCGATTGTTGACGATGGCCAACGCTATTATAGAGAGTCCGACAGCTTTTCAGCGGGAAATCGTGTGGTCGTAATCGACACTCCATTCGGGCGTTTGGGTTTGGCGATTTGTTACGACTTAAGGTTTCCAGAACTGTTTAGGCTGATGTTTCAGGCAGGCGTCGATATTATTGCCATCCCCAGTGCGTTCACAAAACTCACTGGCCGTGCTCACTGGCGTACACTTATCAAAGCGCGAGCCATAGAGAATTCTTGCTACGTTATTGCGGCCAATCAAGGGGGAGAACATTCTGATAAGCGCGAGACTTACGGTCATTCGATGATTGTTAATCCATGGGGTGAGATCTTGGATGAAATTAAAACGGGCGAGGGGGTCGTAGTGGCGGACGTTGATTTAGCCTACTGCGAAACAACAAGAAATCGTATTCCCTGCCATTTACATCAGGTGATAAAAATACCAGAGCGTTAAGTTAAATAACACGAAAGCTAAGTTAAATAGCGCGAAAGTGAAGTAAGACGAACTCTGAGTTGGATAAAGCTATGGACAATAACATCATAGAATTACTAGTGAAATATATTTTTCCGTTATGGCAGTTTGCTGTTGTCATTATCTTTGGCGTGTTTTCTTTAACGATGTTGTCCGGTTGGTTCCGGCGTCATAGAAACCCAAATAGAGATAAGCTAAACCGCACTCTTATTGTCGCCGGCGTGACGTTGATTTATATTATTGCGGGAATACTGGTGTTACCCGTCAATCAAGAGCTTCGCATACAGCTACTAACCTTGTTAGGCCTGTTGCTCACACTGATAATGGCGTTTTCCTCAACCAGTTTTGTCGCCAATGCCGTAGCGGGGCTTATGCTGCGAGGTTCCGATAACATACACCCTGGAGATTTTATTCGTGTGGGTGATCAGTTCGGTCGGGTTACTGAACGGGCTTTATTTCATACGGAAATTCAGACAGAAGACCGTGATTTAACGACCATCCCTAATCTTTATTTAGTCTCAAATCCTGTGACAGTCGTTCTATCATCGGGAACAATAGTATCGGCCGAAGTCTCATTAGGTTACGGAATTGATGTCGACGAAATCGAAGATTTATTGTTGAAGGCGGCAGAAGAAGCAGGCTTGACCGCGCCTTTTGTTTACATAAAAACTCTGGGTGATTTTAGTATTGTTTATCGCATTGCAGGATTTTTAGAAGAAGTAAAGCAGTTGCTGACGGTGCGTTCTGTACTGCGAAAAAATATCATCATGACTCTGCACTCTGCGAATATAGAAATTGTTTCGCCAGCTTTTATGAATCAGCGCGTTTTTAGTGGCGATCACAAAGTGGTAGCAAAATCTAACTCGACAGCCAAGCGGCCAAACGATGACCCGTTGACTCGATCAACAGTGGAGACGCCCGAATCGCTTGTTTTTGATAAAGCAGAAACGGCAGAAAAAAAGGAAATTCTATTACAAAGAAAGCAGCTACTAAAAGATAAAATAGCCAAACTTAAGCAGTCTGAGCAGGGTGATGAAGATAAGGATGAAATTAATAAAAAAATTGAAGTGTTAGAGCATCGATTGGCGTACGTACGCCGAGCAGCCGAAAAGGTTGAAAGTGAATTATTAGCAAAGCAATAATTTGTGCCGGAGCAAGGTCAAAATTTCTGAAACTAATGTTAAGTCGGTTCAAACTCCAGCGTAGCCCACTACAATTAAAAGGCACAAGCTAATATATTGAAACGTGAGCAGTTGTTTCTGCCGACATCGCAAGCAACAAACCTTATCGTCAGTCAATGAAAAGATTTCTTACAAGCAATGAATGCGTGGCATCGAACGCTTAGGGGAGTGATTTAACCATTTTTAGTAATTGAGTCTGGCCGAGAATAAGCCATGCTGGCGCGGATGCTCCTTCACCTGCAAACACCAAATTAGGGTGCCGAGCAAGCACTTTTTGTAAGATGCCTTCCTGGTTAGAGTTTACGTCGATAAAAAAAATGTGGCGGCCTTTATCCAGGGCCTCTTGAAATTGCACGAATTCACGATTGGGTTCTTGAATTCCCCGTAGCCCTCCTTCCCAGGCCGAGAAGCCGAACAGAACAATGGCTAAGAAAATGAACGGCGTCCACCCCGCGCCGGATTCGAACCAGCCCATAACTTGAGCTAAGACCAAAATGGCGATGGCAGCAATCGATCCAAAACCAAAACCTATTATGCTGGAGCGGACAATGTCGCGTTTAGTGAATGAGCTGACCTCGTGTAACTTACGCTCTTCGACATCTGATTGAGCGCTGCTTTGACTAAAGACGTGAATCTGTGGAGTTTCGATGCCGCCTTGCTGGAGCTCGGCTTCGACTTGTTCTAAATCATCTAAATTATTGCTGATGTAGTAATGTCTAATCATAACGCTCTCCCCGGTTTGAATTTTAACGATCACGTTTTTTATGCGTTAGGCCTACACGCATAGCTGCAATCTTTACCACGAGTATATTGGACAGTATACAAGGTGGTTTGACCAAATATTATTTAGTAATATAAAGTGTGCCGCTTTATGCATAAATGTAATAAGAACAATTACCCGTTAGACGAGACTTTTAATTTCGAGAGTATTTCGATGGCTAATAACAATAAATATCAGTTACCTAACCGTTATTAAAAAGAGAGCGAGGTTTTATTTTGTCATAAAAATATATAGCGGAGACTTATGGAGGGATAATTAGTTCACGGGAGTTTAATTATGGAGCTGCCGGTTCGAATATTGGAATGACTGTAGAGTTAGTGGTTGAAATTGATCGAGGTATAATTGTGAGTCTGTACAGCTTACGTCAAGCAGCCTGATTCATAAAGTAGAGGCGTTATTTTTCACGCTATCAAATTATCGCCTTACAGTAAAACCAAAGCCATACAACTAAATAATAATATAATTTTAGGGGTCGAGAGATACGGTATACTCGACCAGTAATAAAAATACAGTTGAGTTAATACATCATTTGCATTTATCGATAATATGATTTGCTTGTCTGCTGAACGTGTCATGGCTTGTTACAGCTATTTGGATTATATAGATAGCCGATTCGACGTGACGAGTATTTTAAATATAGGAACTCAATATGAACAGCGGTAACCTGACTAATAGTGATCCAGCACCTATAGTCGATGATAGCGCATGGGCAGAATTTTGTGATCATCTTAAAACCACAGGCGAGGTAGTGTTGGGAAAAGGCGCGCCTACGGATCCTTTTAATCGAGCAGAAGGGTATCGATATTTAACCCGCCTATTGCGTGCCGGACTAGAAAGTAATGTTGAATTTAGCGATCCGCGCTTCCCCGTTTTTTTCTCCTTGTCGCACGATACGATAAAAATCGGTAACGATAACCCTGATAATTTTTACCAGAACTGCAATGTTAGCGGCCAATACGATTATCTTATTTCTGGCACCCGCGGCACTGTCGATTATTTAAGTCTCGAAACCAAAGCCGGTAGCTACGATACGACGGGAAGTATGGAACCGACTGGGCATGTCGAAGCCGATGAATTAGAAATAAATGATGATGGTAGTTTTGAAATCATATTGAGCTGCAAACCGCATAAAGGTAATTGGTTACCCATGACGGCCGATACTACCAGTATTTTAGTGAGACAAACATTTCTTAATCGACTGCTTGAAACTCGAGCGCAATTAAAAATAGAGTGTTTAAATGGAGCCGGTAATAACTACCTGGTTCCAGAAACCTTTGAGCGGCAATTACTCAACGCAGGTCAATTTGTTAGAAGTACGGCGACGATTTTTACTGACTGGATGCAAATATTTAGTGAACATATTAATGCGCTTCCGTCGAATGATCAGAGTATGTGCCTAAAAGCGGGGGGTGATCCCAGCATTCATTATATGAACAGTTACTGGAAATTAGCGCCAGACGAAGCTTTGCTTATCGAGGCTAAAAAAATCCCTAGCTGTAAGACTTGGAACTTTCAACTGTCAAACTATTGGATGGAGTCTTTGGATCATCGCTACTACTGTATTCATACTAACAAGCATAAAGCAACTTACGAAAAAGACGGTTCGGTCAAAATTGTAATTGCTCATAGTGACCCGGGTGAGGCTTACCCCAATTGGCTGACAACCGCGGGCCACGATCAGGGGGCGATGTTATTTCGTTGGGTCGAAGCTGATTCGCACCCGCCGGTAGATACACGAGTAGTAAAGTTTTCAGAATTATAAAATTCAGGTACACGGTATTTTTGCAATAGTTTTAAACTCTTAGAGTGAGTCAGGCGATGTTTAATTCATTGTTAATGGGCGATTAATTGAAGTAGGAATCATCAATGGAAAGCAGAAAATTAGGTAAGTTATCCGTCTCGGCATTAGGTCTAGGTTGTATGAACATGTCTTTTGGTTACGGCAAACCGGACCCGGACGAGTGCGAGAGAGCATTACACAAAGCGTTAGATGTGGGATATACTTTTTTTGATACCGCTAGCGCCTATGGTATGGGCCATAACGAACAGTTAATAGGCCGAGTGCTAAAAAGCAAACGCAAGCAGATGGTGCTGGCTAGTAAGTGCGGGATTAAGATAGATGATAAGGGTGGGCGGTTTGTCGATTGCACACCTAAAAATGTTCGAGAATCTTGTGAAACCAGTTTGAAAGACCTTCAAACGGATGTCATCGATTTATATTATCTTCATCGCCGCGATCACAATGTTCCCATTGAAGATAGTGTTGGTGAGCTTTCACGATTAGTCGATGAAGGGAAAATTCGCGCCATTGGATTATCGGAAATATCGACCACTACTCTGCGCAAGGCGCATGCAGTACATCCTATTTCTGCGGTGCAGTCAGAGTATTCTCTTTGGACACGCGAGCCAGAGTATAAAATGCTAGCGGCCTGTAAAGAAATGGGCGTGGGCTTTGTTCCTTTTAGTCCGTTGGGTAGGGGTTTTTTAACGGGCATAATTTCTGTCGAAACAGAATACGATGATATGGACATGCGTCGATTTATGCCGCGATTTCTAGGTGAGGACCTCACTGCAAATTTAAAATTAATGAAAGAACTTATTGTTTTATCTCAAGATAATAATTGTACGCCGGCGCAATTTTCATTGGCTTGGTTGTTAGCGCAAGGTGAGGGTACACTAGTGCCTATTCCGGGGACTAAACATGTCGCTTATGCGGTGGAAAATGCATTGGCTACCGAGCTGTCAATTAGTGCCGATGACTTTAATCGGGCCGGTGAAATTTTTAATGTTAATGCTGTTAAGGGGCCCCGCTATGCCAAGGAATTTGAAATTTCATTAGACCCTGAAGATGGCTAGATAGAATCACTATTGCCCGATGCCGATGCCGATGCCGATGCGATAGTGATAATAATACGTTGAAAGGCTCAGCTGCTATTACCTCTTGGCCGTTTGCCAATCTCGACTAAAAAGCTTTGTGCTGCGCCGTTGTGGATTGCTCTGACATTCACCTTGGTTCCAGGCTCAGTTTGCCCGATCTGGTGCATGCTAGCGTTGCCGTCACTTATTTTTAAGTCGTCAATATGAGTAATAATATCACCGGGTTTTAGGCCCGCTTTATCGGCGGGCCCTCCTTTCGCGATATTGGTTAATATCAAACCGTGTGATGAAGACAAATCAAACGCTTCCGCAATACTTGGCGTGATTCCCTCAACGGTAACGCCAAGCCACCCACGTGTGACTTCGCCATGGCGAACGATCTGTTTCAAGACGAATTCTGCGGTGTTTAATGGGATCGCAAATCCAATACCATCGGCGCCGCCCGAGCTAGAGTAAAGTACACTATTGATACCGATCAAATGGCCGTGCGCATTGATCAAAGCGCCTCCCGAATTTCCCTTGTTAATGGCGGCATCGGTTTGAATATAATTCTCGTAGGTATTGATACGTAGACCGTGACGACCGGTGGCGGAAACGATACCTTGAGTGACTGTTTGGCCAATGCCGTAAGGGTTGCCGATGGCGAGGACGACATCACCGGTACGAACAGCGTCGGTGGCAAAGATTGCTGGAGTTAAATTGCCCAAGTTGATTTTTAACACGGCTAAATCAGATGCGACATCGATACCAATGACTTTGGCAAAGCGCTCGCGGCCGTCGAGCAAATGTACGCGGATACTATCAGCTCGGCTAATAACATGATTGTTGGTTAGAATGTAGCCGTCGCTGCTGACAATGACGCCGGAACCTAGACTGCGCTCAATTTTGTCCTTTTGGCCTATGCCATTGCGCTTTAAAAATTCACGCAACTGCGGATCGCGCATAAATGGATGGCTTTGTGATTTGATCACGCGACGGGTATAGATATTGACTACAGATGGTAGTGCCAAGTCAACAATGTCTGCATAGCTGAAAATGGCATTAGATTGTGCGGTACGACTTGAGTGATCGATACTTGGGTTCTGTGTTGATGACCGATATTGCAGGATAAGTACTGCGAGCAAAATACCTACTAGAATGGGCCAGCTATAGTATGAAAATGTACGCATAGTATTGGATTGCTGATTATTCAATGGTTATCGTCTCGGTGATAAATGCCTGATCATTTGATTTAACCTGACGATTGCTGTCGATGCAAGCGAACAAGGATTTTTAAGGTTTTCACAAGATGAATTGTCCAGTACTAGGGCGGCGAAAGTAGGGAAGACGGTATGTCGGAAATGTTAAAATAATCAGAACTTAGTGGATATCTACGCATAATTTGCTAAGGCGTTTATAATGAGCGCCTCACATCGTGAGGCAATGCTGGAAAATGAGGCCGTTAAGCGGTGAAGATAAAGATAAAAAGAGGTGGTAGAGTGGTCGATCTAACAGATATTGTAAGCTACGCCAATGATTTATTGACAATTGACCGAATTGATGACTACTGCCCAAACGGATTGCAAATCGAGGGTAAAAGGTCGGTTGAGCGGATTGTATCAGGGGTGACGGCGAGTCAAGACTTGATTGATGAGGCCGTCCATAGAAAGGCAGATATATTATTGGTGCATCACGGTTATTTTTGGAAGAATGAAGATGCTAGAATCGTGGGCATAAAAAAACAACGCATAGAAAAATTGTTAGCCAATGAGATTAGTTTGTTGGCCTACCACCTGCCATTAGATGTGCACCCCTTGTACGGAAACAATATTCAGCTGGCGAAGGTTTTTGGTTGGGAACCAGAAGAGATTAAGTCCGATGACGAAATGCTGCCATTGGTGCGGACAGCATTGTTAGATAGGGCTTGGAATGGTGCTGACCTTGCTGCACATATAGGTCAATGTCTTCAGCGGAGCCCATTGCACATCAAGGCGGAGAGACCGATACATCGAGTAGCTTGGTGCACCGGGGCGGCGCAAGCCGAAATAGCTACAGCTGTAGCTTTAGGGGTCGATGCGTATATCACTGGAGAAGTGTCTGAACCTACGGTGCACGAAGCTAGAGAATACGGCATTCATTTTTTTGCAGCGGGGCATCACGCGACCGAGCGGTACGGAGTGCAGGCATTGGGAGAAATTATCGCTAAGCAATTTAATATCGATTGCCAGTTTGTAGACTGCGACAACCCGGTTTAGATGGCTCTTTATATACCGCTAGATGGCTCTTACGTTAGGATGAGAAGTTTCATTGGACGAAGAGTTTGCCGCTTCAGCTGCCTGAGTTGTGGCAGATTGAGTATAGGTATCCGTTAATACGGGTTCGACGCTAGATTCATCACGGGTTTCTGGCGCTTCGTTGAGATTGATTTTCTCTAAACCGTAGTCTTCGGACAACGTCCCGCTCTGGGCGTTATCTGCTTTAGGTGCATAATCCAGAGGAGGTTGAAGAATCTCTGGATGGTCAGAAATTAGTGGATGTTGTTCGCCACCGGCACGATTGGGGCCATCAACTAGCAAAGATTGGCCGTTTTCATCCCGGCACAATTGGTTAGCGCCAGCGGCGAGATGCTGATGAATATCTTTATACTTTTCTGTTAAATCATTAAGTAAACCGGCAGTTTGAGAAAAATGTTGAGCAACTTGTTGCTGATATTGGGCATTTTTTTCTTCTGCTTTGGCGAGCGACTTACTCAATTCACGCACTTTAATTTCTGCATTGCTGACGCCCCGATGCAAGCCAATGCCAATAATTAGCCCAACAATGGCCGATGCAACGCCCACTAAAATAATAAAACCCAAGTCAAACATGATAATTCCTCTCATTAAGCAGAGCCTAGTATAACTCGAATTGTCGTGTTTCCATCATACATATTGACCCATATAAGAAATTTTTAAGTGGTAGTCAGACCGCTCAGTTGATTGCTAATAGCGCCTAAGGCGGTTAATCTCGATCCCGCTAAATTGGGCCAACTGCTTGGCCTTGTCGCCCGCCTTGGTCGTATGGATTAGTCGTATGGATTATATGACTTGCTTAGTCCACCGTAATCCTCACTCGATACATGAGATACATGAGATACATGATAGATTGATGAATTCCGTTACTAATTTAATACAGCGTTACCGACTAGACCTTGAAAAATCAGATTTCTGCGAAGATCCGTCGCAGGCGCTGGCGGTAGATAAACTTCAGAACTTATTTGACCGATTAGTTGAGCGTGACCGTCGGCAGCCACCGTTGCGGCATAAATTAGGTTCATGGTTCGCCAAAATAAAAGGACAGACAGCTGTAAATATTCCTGAGCGAGGTCTGTATTTTTGGGGGGGAGTAGGACGCGGAAAGACCTATTTAATGGATATGTTTTACGATGTCCTGCCCATTGATGACAAGATGCGTATCCACTTTCATCGGTTTATGCGCAACCTGCATTTGGAGTTGACGAGCTTGCAGGGTCACAAAGACCCGCTAGAAATTGTTGCTGATAGAATAGCGGCGCAAACGCGAGTGATTTGCTTTGACGAGTTTTTTGTCTCCGATATTACTGATGCCATGTTGTTAGCGGGTATGTTTGAGGCCTTGTTTGCGCGAGGCGTTACATTGGTAGCTACATCTAATATCGAGCCCGACGGTCTTTATAAAGACGGTTTGCAACGAGCGCGTTTTTTGGGGGCCATTGCGTTAATCAAACAGCACACAGAAGTCGTCAATCTCGACGGAGGCGTGGATTATCGTTTGCGTGCGCTAAAGCAAGCCGAGTTGTATCATTCGCCTCTTGACGCTCAAGCTGATATGAGTTTATTGGACAGTTTTCAGAATTTAGTGCCCAAGCGCGGTAAAGATTTTATTTGTGTTGAAACCGATGTCCCGATCGAAATAGAAGGTCGTTATATTAGGGCAAGATATTTTGCTGACGATGTTGTTTGGTTTGATTTTGAAGAGCTATGCGGCGGCCCTCGGTCGCAAAATGATTACATTGAAATTGCCAGAGAATTTCATGCTGTATTGTTGAGTGATGTTCCACGAATGGGTCCAGCAAATGAAGATAAAGCCCGCCGATTTATTAATTTGGTCGATGAGTTTTACGACCACAATATCAAACTGGTGATATCGGCAGAAGTGGCTTTGTTAGATTTGTATGCCAAAGGTCGGTTGTCGTTTGAGTTTGAACGAACCAAAAGCCGGTTGCAGGAAATGCAATCTCATGATTACCTGGCAGCAGAGCATAAAGCCTAATAACGGCATTTCAGAAGCGACATTGCAGCAACGACATTGCAGCAACGACATTACAATAACGATCTTTTTAGCGCAAAATTATTTGGCTTCGAATCTCTAACTGAAGAACTATTTTTTTGAAATCGAATAAATTTATTTTTTAACTTTAGTGTGGGTTTTTATGACAATAGAAAGCTTGAAAGTACTGATAGAAGACAACGTTGCTTACTTGACGTTAAATAGACCCAAGAGAAAAAATGCTTTGGATAATGGCTTGTTTAAAGCGTTAGGTTCTGCATTTGTTGAGGCAAGAGACAACGACAAGGTTAGTGTTGTATTGCTGGCAGGAGCCGGAGGAAATTTTTGTTCGGGCATGGATTTAGCGGGGGATTTTAGTGAGGGCAATGCGCCGTTTGAACAGTGTGCTGAAGCGATTGCTAGTTTCGATAAGCCCATCGTCGTTGCTGTCGATGGTACGGCAATTGGTGGTGGGGCTACGATTCCGCTGCATTGTGATGTTGTTTATGCGGGGGAAAGCCTGAGGATGCGCTTTCCCTTTGTTAACTTGGGTTTGGTGCCGGAATTTTCAAGCAGTTACATGCTGCAAGCAAATATCGGCGCCAGACGTGCGGCTGAAATAATGTATACCGCTGAGTGGATAGGTGCGCAGCGGGCTCTCGATTTGGGGATTGTCACTGCGGTTTATCCCGATGCAGAATTGCATGCCAAAGCGAAAGAAAAAGCGTTAGAAATTGCCCAGTGGCCACGCAATGCATTGGTGGCGACCAAACGTTGTTTAAAAGCAACTCATATAGGAAATATAGAGATTGCGAAAAAAATAGAGGTAGAACTGATGATGAAACAAGTGGGTTCTGCAGAAAGCACCGAAGCGATTACCGCTTTTTTTGAAAAGCGAGCACCTGACTTTAACGGGATGTGATTTTGTTGTTTCGGACCCTGAACCCTGAACCCTGTAGCTTTGTAGTTCAGTTTCGAATGATTATCGTAACATTGGAATGTTGCAACATTGAACTCTTAAGCCTCTTGGGAGACCATGCGCCACGCTAGTTACGGCAGGTGGTTGCTTTAGAGCTTCTCATCATCGGTGTAAAGCTCCCGATTTGCATTGTTTTCATGTTGTTATTATTTTGTTACTACGTTGTTACTACGTTGTTACTACGTTGCTATTAAGCACGTGCCCCGTTTAAATTGACGATTTTAACTTTTAGAGAGAGAGCCTAATGTCAGCAAGTTCGGATAGAAAAGGTCAGGTTATATTGATTACCGGTGGTGGAAGTGGCATGGGACGATTGGCAGCGCGCAACTTTTGCCAGCAAGGCGCTTTGGTCGCAGTTTTTGATGTCAACGAAGAGGGCCTGGCAGAGACGGCTCAGGGCGTCGAAGGTCTGAGTACGTGGAAAGTGGATATCACCGATTTTGCGGCTGTTCAAGCGGCCGTTGCGGAGCTAGAGTCTAAGCTGGGGCCACTTACAGGCGTTTACAATGCAGCAGCGATTATGCCTTTTGGTAAAATACTTGAGCACAATAATGCCGTTCAGCATAAAGTGATGGACATCAATTTTGGTGGATTTATCAATATCACTCAGGCTACGTTGCCTGGCATGGTGGCTCGCGGCAGAGGTGATTTTATTAGCTTTGCTTCCTCGGCAGGTCTGTTACCGATAATGTATGCCGGTGTATACGCGGCATCCAAAGCGGCGGTCGCGATGTACACCGAGATTTTATACCATGAAAACATCAACAGCGGTGTGCGTTTTGTCTGTGTCTGTCCAGCGGTTGTGAAAACCCCGTTGCTGCAGCAAGCCAAAGATACCGTGTGGCCGAAGATGCTGGATCAAGGAGCTCCGCTAGACCCACAAGAAGTTATCGATGACATCGAAACAGTGCTGAATAATGGTAAATTCTGGGTCTACTCGGGCAAAGGAACAGAAACCGGCACTCGAATACGTCGTTTTTTCCCGGGTTTGATTTGGAAGCAAGTCCACAAAACCGAAGGGTTTTAGCCGCAGCTAATAAATAAGCGATGATTGTAGTTGCTCTAACCCTAACCCAAGTAGCTAGCTGCCTAAGGACTTCGGCTGAGAGATGCCGGGCGGTAGATATATCTATAAGGCGAGGCAGTGCTTGGTTTTTAACCGGTTTTTGGCGATGCTAGCTCCTATTAGGGCTGGCGCATATTTCAGTTGCTAATTCGTGCTCAATTCTGTAGTATTCGCGCTCTTTTTCGTGGCCCATAAAAGGGGCTTTTAACATCATGCTCGTAAACCGAGCTAGTTGGGGATGTTTTCTGATGAAAACTTTTAGTGCCAAGCCTTCTGATATCCAGCATGACTGGTATGTCGTTGATGCAGCAGGGAAAACTCTTGGCCGTATTGCAACTGAAATAGCCCATAGATTACGCGGTAAGCATAAGCCTGAATATACACCGCATATGGATACAGGCGATTTTATTATTGTGGTTAACGCAGAAAAAGTAGTGGTCACCGGTAATAAAGGAAAAGGCAAGATATACCATTCTTACACTGGATATATCGGTGGTCTTAAGTCAATATCCTTTGATAAATTGATTCAAAAAGCGCCAGAGCGCACTATCGAGTTTGCCGTTAAAGGTATGTTGCCCAAGAACCCACTGGGTCGGGCAATGTTTCGCAAGCTTAAAGTGTACGCGGGTACAGAGCATCCTCACACAGCACAGCAACCAAAAGCTTTAGAGCTGTAAGTTAAAGGTAAGAGAATAATTATGGCAGCCACACAATATTATGGAACAGGTCGACGTAAAACGGCGGCGGCTCGTGTTTATTTAACTAGCGGAAGCGGAAGCATCACCGTTAATAAGCGTCCGTTGGACGAATTTTTCGGTCGTCAGGTGGCGCGTATGATCGTTCGTCAACCGCTGCAGTTGGTTGAAGCCGAAGATAAATTCGATATAAATATATCGGTTAAGGGTGGCGGTAGTTTCGGCCAAGCAGGCGCCATTCGTCACGGTATTACTCGAGCATTGTTGCAGTTTGATGAGAGCCTTCGACCTGTTCTTCGAAAAGCGGGCTTTGTTACCCGAGATGCTCGTGAAGTAGAACGAAAAAAAGTTGGTTTGCGTAAAGCACGTAAAAAGCCACAGTTTTCCAAGCGCTAAATTTTGCTTGGTTGGAAAAAAGCCTGGTGTATTCACCGGGCTTTTTTGTATCTATGAGGTGAAGGTGGGTGATAAAGCCCTGCTAAATTTTCTTCAGTTTTACCTCGTCCGCAATACGTTCTTTTTGATTATTTGGCTGCGAGATTAAGCTTTGGCGCGGAAAGCGGGAAAATGCCTACTATCGAGTAAAATTGCCTGCAATAGTGCACAATTTTCTGACATAGAGACTATATTAATTTAGTATTCGCGTCGGCTGGGTAGTGAGTGCCTAAACTCATTAATTTGGTCAGTATTTATTAGCTATTAGCCACTAACTGTTAACCACCAACTTTCATCATTAACGATCGTCACTACTTTTTGCACTGCTGTTAGTCTGTCGAGTGAACCGTCAATTCAATGTTGTTCCAAGTATCTAAACTTGTCGGAAAAGTAAGTTGGGTAGGATATTAAAAATTAAGGTTGGGTAAATGGACGGAACCTGTAATCTGAGAGCATTTGTAGACTGGCTGGATAGGAGAAAGGTTATCCAGTTTATGTATGTATACATGTATGAAAAAAGGTAGCAGTGACATCGGCCAGCACTAGAAAAAAACACAATATAAGCAACTAGCGTATAGTTTTGGATAATCAGGTTTCGGGGGAGTCTAAATGAGCAACGACGGTACGAATACCGGCCGACGAAGGTTTTTAACAGCGGCTACATCGGCAGTTGGTGTCGCAGGTGCAGTGGGGATCGCGGTGCCGTTTATCGGATCATGGAACCCCAGCGCAAGAGCGAAAGCGGCAGGTGCACCGGTTAAATTTGACGCGAGCAAAGTAGAGCCAGGGCAGCTTGTAACGATAGCTTGGCGTGGACAGCCGGTTTTCGTCGTTCGACGAACTCAAGAGCAGCTCGACGACCTGCCCGGTCAGAACGATTTGTTAAAAGACCCTCAGTCGTTAATCTCTAAGCAACCAACGTATGTCGACGAACTTAACCGAGCTGTTCAAAGTGACTTGCTGGTGCTGGTTGGTCTTTGTACTCATCTGGGTTGTTCTCCTAAATACGTGAAAAAGCTCGATGCAGCGGCTCCTACTGCGGATTGGAAAGGGGGCTTTTTCTGCGCTTGCCACGGTTCAAAATTCGATTTGGCAGGTAGGGTTTTTAAGAATGTTCCCGCTTCGACCAATCTGGTTGTACCGCCTTATTCGTACGAATCAGATTCAGTCATGGTAATTGGTATTGACGAGGAGACAGCGTAATGGGTAATTGGCTAGTAGGGTTACGCGATTGGGTTGATGTTCGTTTACCGATTGTACGTGCGTGGGATACCCACATGGGCGGCTACTTTGCCCCCAAGAACTTTAATTTCTGGTATTTCTTTGGTGTCATTTCACTGCTGGTTTTAGTTAACCAATTGTTGACCGGTATTTGGTTAGCAATGAGCTATGTGCCGAGTCAAGAAGCTGCCTTTGCTTCGGTCGAGTACATAATGCGAGACGTCGATTACGGCTGGATCCTGCGTTATATGCACTCCACCGGTGCGTCGGCATTTTTCGTTGTTATCTATCTGCA
The DNA here is from genome assembly GCA_024280785.1 of Gammaproteobacteria bacterium. Classification (GTDB taxonomy): domain Bacteria; phylum Pseudomonadota; class Gammaproteobacteria; order Pseudomonadales; family UBA7434; genus UBA7434. The sequence continues at coordinate 4,326 of JAJRPK010000384.1, read as the reverse complement.
TATGTACCGTGCACTTTTATACGGTTCTTATCAGAAACCTCGTGAATTGATCTGGATTTTTGGCATGCTGATTTTTGTCGTGCTAATGGCAGAGGCCTTTATGGGTTACGTTCTACCGTGGGGGCAAATGTCCTACTGGGGAGCACAGGTTATTATTTCATTGTTTGGTGCTATTCCCTATGTCGGCGAGGCTTTGGTCGAATGGTTTCGTGGTGATTACCTGATATCCGGGATTACGCTTAACCGCTTTTTTGCTTTGCACGTTGTTGCTCTACCTATCGTGTTACTTGCGTTAGTTGTACTGCATTTATTAGCATTGCACGAAGTGGGTTCGAACAACCCCGACGGTGTCGACATCAAAAAACATAAGGACGAGAAGGGCATTCCGCTGGATGGCGTCGCATTCCATCCTTATTACACGGTGCATGATTTACAAGCTATCGCTGTATTCTTGTTTATTTTCTGTTTCATTATGTTCTTTATGCCTGAGTTTAACGGCTTGTTTTTAGAGCCGCCGAACTTTGAGATTGCCAATCCGCTTAAGACGCCTGAACATATTGCTCCGGTGTGGTACTTCACTCCGTTCTATTCGGTTTTGCGAGCCATTCCCGATAAATTCTGGGGCTTTATTTTCTTTGCTGCGTCAGTCGCTATTCCTTTCTTGCTTCCATGGTTGGACCGCAACCCCGTTAAGTCGATTCGATATCGTGGCATGGGCAGTAAAGTTGCGTTAGTTGTGTTCAGTGCCGCTTTTTTAATTCTTGGTGTCTTAGGGGTTTGGAGTGTATCGGAGTCGCGAACTTTTCTGGCACGGATTTGTACCGTTATCTATTTCGGTTATTTCTTATTGATGCCCGTTTGGACTTCGATAGAATCTAATAAAACGGTCCCGGATAGAGTGACTACCGACGGTGGTATGGGTACGTTTAAAGCACTTGCTGTATTGGCGTTAATTCTTGCGATGACGGCCCTCCCTCTAAAAGCAGTGGCATCAGCGGCGGCTTTTGATTGTGGTCGCGTACCCTGTACACAGATCGACCTTGATTTAACAGATACCGATTCACTACAGCGTGGGTCGGCTTTGTTTGTCAATTACTGCATGGGCTGTCACGCCGCTCAATACATGCGTTGGGGGCGGTTAGCGGATGACTTGGGGATTCCGGAAGGCTTGGCGAAGGAGCATTTGATCCTGGGGAATGACACTAATATTGGATCATTGATGTCTATTAGTATGACTGAAGCCTACGCTAAAAAAGCATTTGGTGCGGCGCCTCCAGATCTTACACTGGCCGCCAGAGCCCGTTCGCCAGAGTGGCTTTATACTTATCTAACGTCTTTTTATATGGATCCATCCCGACCCTACGGAGTGAATAATCTGGTTTTTAAAGACGTAGGTATGCCGCACGTTTTGTTGGGACTGCAGGGCGAACAGCACTGCCGGCCTCCTATCGCGATTGCCGCCAACGGGGGCATCAAGCGGGATTCTCACGGGGTTGCACTTGAAGACGGTCATACACCTTGTGGACGCGTTGTTACAGGAGATGTCATCGGTAGTTTAAACCCCGAAGAATACCAGTCTGCGATGTACGACCTGGTTAATTTTATGACCTATATGGCCGAGCCAATTGCAGTAAAACGGCAGCGTATGGGCGTTTATGTTTTACTATTTATTGCCGTATTTTTTGTTTTTACTTACTTGCTTAATCGCGAATATTGGAAGGATGTCGATCATTAATACTCAAACTAATACTCCAGAAGAGGTGACCATGCGGTCATCAATGACTTTATTATCTGATCCGTTGAGTCACTATAGTCATCGCGTACGCATCGTATTGGCAGAAAAGGGTGTGACGTGTGATGTTATAGACACGGATTCAAATAATTTGCCGCGTGAACTGGTGGATGTTAATCCTTATGGTTCATTGCCAACTTTGCTTGACCGCGACTTGGTTCTTTATGAATCCAAAGTAATCATGGAGTATCTGGACGAGCGATTTCCTCACCCTCCCTTGCTACCGGTTTATCCAGTGGCACGTGGAGAGAGTCGTTTGTATATTTACCGCATCGAGCGCGATTGGTGCTCATTGGTTGATACGATTCAAGCGGGTAAAGACAAAAACATTGATGCTTGCATCAAAAATTTAGGTGACAGTTTGACGAGCATAGCGCCTATCTTTGCGGATAAGCCCTTCTTTATGAGTGAAGAGTTCACTTTAATCGATTGTTGTTTAGGCCCGGTACTATGGCGTTTAGAACACCTTGGGGTTACGCTACCGAATACCAAACAGGTCAAACCACTACTGGATTACATGGATCGCTTGTTTGGAATGGAGTCGTTTCAACAGGGTTTAAGTGAATTAGAGCGAGAGTTACGCTCTAATTAATAGAAGTTTGAACAGAAGATAGAAGTGCGGTGATAGGAAAACACTGCTAAAACGAGACGCAGGGATTATTTATAGTCTGGCTTTTGCGCAGTCTGTAAAGTCAAAAATAAAAAGTATAGCCTGCGCTCATATGCTATCCAGATGTTAGAAAAGGCTAAGCTAAAAGGTAGAGCTAGAGGTACAGCCACAGTCAATCAATGAGAGCCGTTACGACATGACAGATTCTAAAAAACCAGTTATGTCTTCGAGTAAATCCTATCTGGTCAATGCATTGTACCAGTGGATAGTCGATAACGATTGCTCACCTTATGTGTTAGTTAATGCTTATACCGATGGTGTTGAGGTTCCACAGGATTACGTTAAAGACGGTCAAATAGTTTTAAATATTGCAACTACTGCCGTGGCCAACCTCTCTATCGATAAAAAGGGTATTCGTTTTAATGCTCGCTTCGGCGGTATCCCTGTGGATATTTACGCACCAATGTCCGGAATTTTAGGGATTTATGCAAGAGAAAATGGTCAGGGAATGATGTTTGATTTAGAGCCCGATGCAGGGCCAAATGGTGAGCCACCTAAAGGTAAAGGCCCAAAATTAGTTTCAAATAAAAAAACAGAAAGCAGCAGTAGTGTAAAACCTAGTTTACACGTAGTTAAATAACAAGGTAGTTAAATAACCAGGAAGTTAAATAACTAGATAGTTAAATAGGTAAAACGTATAAACAGGGAGAAGCCTACTCGTCAAATAATAAGTAAGTAGAGCCTGATGGAATTATTAACTATATGCGTTAGTCAACGTATTCAAATACACGGACGATCTTTTGTAGCCCATAAGATTTTTTAGTGACTTCAACAATGGTATCGGCTTCTTTGTGACCGACAAGTCCCATTAAGAAAATCACCCCATTCTTTGTAACGAGGTGCACGCGACCACTGCGCACTTGTTTGCTAAATAGCAAACGAGTTTTCACCTTAGTACTAAGCCAAGCATCAGCTATTTTTGCACCAAATGAACGAGGTGGAGATATCTCAAGTTCATTGTGTACACGACGTACTTTACGTATTTTTTGTACTATGTTGGTGGCAATCTCTCGCATATCGACAACGGGGACGTTGCCAGTTAGTAAAACGACGCCGTTATAGCTATCGACATAAACTTGAGCGGCTTTAAAGCGTTTGTCTGTTTTTTTAAGATTAACTATTGCTTTGGTTTCTATTAGTTGGTCATCAATGTAAGCGCCGGCAGTTCTTGAATTGTAATCCTCACCAATGGGTTCTTTTCTGGTAGCGGTGATAATAGAAGTACAGCCAGACAAAAAACAGCTGGCGAGTAAAGTGCAGAGAACCAGTCGTGAAAAAATAAGGTTGCTGCGATAGGAGCTTGCGAAAAGTACTTTCATAATAAGCCTTGTAAATATTTAGCTATTGCCAAATAACTGGTCATCAATGATATCGTTAAGACAATTTAAAATAAATAAGCACACCTCATGCATTCTTGCTAAGTTTTCACATTGCAAAGGTAGGCTAAGAGTTTGCTGGTTAGCGGTGAGTTTCGTCGATGTATCCATTTGACCAATAACCACCGTACTGATGTTTCTTGCTCTGGCTGTAGCCATAATTTTTTGATCAATCACTGACGTTGAACTGTGGCATAAAAGCAGCAGGGCATCACCGCTTTGCCCCATGGCTTCTAGCTGTCGGACAATAGGGTGATGATTCCAATCAAGGCCGTTGATAATATGATTGGAGTCTTCCGGCAGATGCTGGTTCGATTTATCGGCAGCTGAAGCCAGAAAAACACCAGTAGCAGGGCTTATTAGAAGTGCCGGGAGTGCCGGTCGCAAGTCAGGGTCACTGTAGGTCATGTTGTTGCAAAAAAGCTGGGCTAAGGGCCCCAAGCTGTCGTTGCCAGCGACCAGGATTTTGTGGCCTTGAATAAGCTGTT
>JAJRPK010000383.1 GCA_024280785.1 Gammaproteobacteria bacterium | reverse complement strand
CCAAGCTTATTCGATATTTCATCAATTTTTATATGACTGTTGAAGAGAAGCTCCAGTGCATTATTCTTACGACACTCATCTTTGATCTGCTGGTAGCCCGTATTTTCTTGAATCAGCCGACGTCTCAACGTTGAAGAAGACATATGAAGCCGGGTGGCAATAGTTGCAAAGCTCGGCAAGTCGATAATTTCAAGATTACCGATCATCGACTTTATGGCATTAGTGGTGGTAAGCACTGACTGGTCAGTGGTCCAGAATTGATAGAGTACGTATTTTAAAAATTGTGCAAGTGTCGCGGCGTCCTGTACCAACGGCAGCTCTATATGGTGACCGAACATGGGGTAGGTTAGATCACAAAATTCGACGGCTTGTCGCAGTGCATCATTTAATGTTTTGGACGAAATCATGCATTGACACATTAATTTGAACGAGCGTGATCCCATCCCTGCTGCCCAGGGTATGGCAGGATATTTTTCTTCCATCCACTCTACAGATTGAAGGTAAAGGCGCTAGTACTGCAGGGCAGGTATCTTAGTGTCTGGTGTGCAATGCAGCAAAGCGGTGTAATCCAGACCTGCATGCTGGCAGAGGGAATCCGTATTGGCACCGATATGGAAAAGATAATCTGCGAGATCCTGAAATTTTTGTGCGGAGACAAAGGTGTCTGTCATGCTTGGACAATCTACTATTTTTTGACAAGGATGGTTCTAGTTGAATTTTACAGCGATATCATTTTATATCAATTGATGATTAAAAAAGGATGTCTGCTGTTTAAAGAATAGAATAATTCCAGCCCTTTTAATTTCGGGCACGGTTCTTTGAGGTCAACACAAGCAGCGCAGAAAACTATAACAGCGCGAAAAAAGGTAGTGCCGGCACGTTAAAGAACGTACTGTTAGCATCCAGTGGATCGGGACCGACTAATTAGGTATCGCCAAGCAAACAAGAACATAGAGCGCTGTCCACTTGCTAATACCGTATAAATATTGTGGATTTTCTGGTGAGCGATGTTATTCAGCGTGTGTCATCAAACGTGTATCATCAAACAACAGTAAGACAGTAGCTCCCGTTAAAAGCGAGCTCGGCGATTCTGTGCTGCAATAGAATCTAACGGCTGGGTTTGGGTTTGCGAGTACTGGCTAAACCTATAAGTCCAGCGAAAATTAGCAGGACGCTAGCGGGCTCAGAAACGGACACAGGCTCTAGTCCCGAGATGATATCCAAGCCTAGCACTTCGCCGGTTGCCGGGTTTTCAAAGGCAAGCATGGCGAGGTTTGGATCGGCTATAAACGGAAACATTCCGAACCAGTCAGCGCCGTAGTTTAAGCTGGGATCGGAGAAAATACTGGGATCACCTGGTACGGCATTCAAGGTCAGGTAAAAACCGATATTATCCGAGCCAGTAAAAAAGGTCTCTATGGCGGCGTTTTCTACATCATAAACTACGCCAGTGAGGAAATTAACGACGGCTTGGTCTGAGGAGGTGTCGTCTGAGTTAAAAATGGGGAATAGATTGCTGCTGTCAGTGACATCAGTTCCTTCAAAGAAAAAGCCAAAGCTGCTTCCTTCTACCAAGAAGGTTTCAAAGAGATCGTGTACTTCGATAGCCAAAATAGTATCTAGCGGCTTGAAGTAACCAGAGCCATCGATATCACCGAGTAGTGAGGCAGGGCTAGGGTTAGTTAGAGGCAGCGCAATGGCATTTAGGCAAAAACAAGCAAGCAATGCTGGAGTGAAGGAACGAATAAAATTTTTCATTACGGATATCCCAGTTTTATAACGCAATAATTGCATTTTGGATAAAAGTCTATAATTTTCAGTGGTTTAGAGCCGCTTCGTGACGACCTTTAGGGCTTGATGATCAAGTATTATGAAGCCGGACAGACAGATATCTGACCCTATTTCAGGCTCTTATTCAGGGCAGTATACTCCTTATATTGTAGATTGGGTACCGTTTCACCCGCTCGCTTCGCAACGGTTGTGAGCGCCTTGTAGAAAAATGTGAAGCCTCACAACGGGCGAAGCACGGGGAACGTATGTATGAAAATCAATTTGTGCGAATTTAACCCATTTATAATAACTGGCGACCGGCCATAATTGCACCTGTCAGGTGTTCAGTGTTGTGGCGACCAGTTGAACCCACACTTGGACCTCTCAACCGGTCGTCGAAATGGAATCGCTTGAGCTTCTATTTATAATATATTATAAATAGTACGAAATAAAATATCTTTGGCGAGTGGGTTAAAAGGGGAGGCAGAATCCTTTTAAATAAATTCTGTCAAGGACCTTTGCTGCAAAAGTACATTGGTATTGGGTACAAAAATTTAAAAAATAGGCTGTGCGAGTTTGTCTGCTGCTAATTTATAAGGTATTAACAGGGAATAGATTCAATGAAGTTTTATCCGCTATATTTCATTCTAATAGGCTTTCTTTCGATTACCGTTAGTCATGCCAGTGGTCTGAGCCATAATGAAATACTGCGCGCCATTGAAGAGGAAAAAGCGACGTTTCAACACACTTATAATGCCTATTACCCTTCAGAAGATATGGCTGATGCGGTAGCCGGTGCGTATCACCACGCATTACTTGCGCGCAACGATGAGCAAAATTATCTGGTATTGGTGCTGGGTGCCGCTGCAAAGAATCAATTAATGGCACGTGGTTTTTATTTGACCCTGGCGAATGATTATATTGCCGCGCGTTCGCAACAACTCGATAAATTACTTGAACGCGCATCGGCAGCAAACCATTTATTTTCTCAATCATTGGTGATCGGTTCAAGTGAGGCCTTGGTAGATGCGCAGGCTGCGGCAGTGGCCATCAATGGAATACCTGATTTTAGTTGCTACGAAACTGTCGAAGAGACCTTTTGGGTAGCGGATGATTTGGTAGCAACCTATCCAACGCTAGCCAGCATGGTTGATATTGGCAATTCCTGGGAAAAGAAGCCCGGGTCGATCGGTTATGATCTGCGGGTAATGAAAATTACCAACACGGCGATTGTTGCCGATAAACCCAAGCTGTTTATTCATTCGGCCATGCACGCTAGAGAATATGCCACGGCGGCATTGACACTGGCTTTTGCGAAAGAATTGTTGACTCGATATAACGACGATGCTGATATTAGCTGGATCGTTGATCAACACGAAATTCACATTTTGTTTCATATGAATCCGGACGGGCGAAAAATAGCTGAGCAGGGTATTCTGAAACGAAAAAACACTAACACCGCGGCTTGCGGGTCTAGTGTAATAAACTTGGGCGTCGATCTAAACCGTAATTTTTCCAAGACATGGAATGTCGGTGGTTTTGAGTTTGATTATTTCAGAGCCTCCAGCGAACCTTGTGCTGAAACCTACCGTGGTTCGTCTCCCTCTTCTGAACCAGAAACGCGGGCTGTCGAGGCCTATATTCGAAGTTTATTCCCCGATAATCGTGGCTCATTGGATACGGACGCGGCACCACTGGATACTCGGGGTTTGCATGTCGATGTGCATAGCTTTGGTGGCTTGGTATTGTATCCTTGGGGGCACACAGAAACGCCGGCTCCGAACCATAAAGAATTGAGAACCTTGGCCAGAAAGGTCGCATTTTTTAATCGGTATACGCCGCAACCCGCCAATCAACTGTATCTGCTGGACGGGAACAGTGAAGCGGTAAGTTATGCAGAATTGGGTGTACCACAATTGACCTTTGAAATCGGGAGGTCTTCGGGTTTTTTTGAATCCTGCGAAAATTATCAAGCAACGACAAAACCCTTAAATATTCAAGCCTTGTTGTATGCCGCTAAAATCATTGATGCACCTTATCTTATTCCATCAGGTCCCGATGTTGCTTTATTAAAAATCAAGGGCCTGGATCATCCGGACGTGACACAAGGTTCCGAGCTGGTTTTTACTGCAACATTGGATGATCGACGCTATACACACGGCCCTAACGGTATTGAGCCTTCTCAAATGATTGCCGGAATCCAGTATCTGCTTGACCAGCCCTTTTCAAGTTCAGCCGTTCCCATTGAGCCGGATGTTAGCCTTATTGCCGTTGACGGTGAGTTTGATTCACCTAGCGAACCGATTGTTGTGTCACTGAGCACGAGTAGTTTATCGTTAGGTCGCCATACTCTCTATACGCAGGCTACGGATAGTGATGGAAATACTGGCGCACTCTTCGCAAAATACTTTAGCATTATTGCAGGCCGTTATCTGGAAGCTACGGCGTCGGTTAAATGCGGAACGAACAATGTCTGCCGGTTTGTGGGCAGTGAATCATTGGATACGGATGGAGAGATCATCGATTATTACTGGGACTTTGGTGATG
>JAJRPK010000382.1 GCA_024280785.1 Gammaproteobacteria bacterium | reverse complement strand
TTGCTGGCATGGACTACCGTCCTTTGGATGTCGCTGATCGGCAGCAACTGATTAACCTCGCGGCTTCGTTAAATCAGCTTGATATTTTGGTTAATAATGCAGGTGGTACGCAGGGAAATGAGTGGGAACACGATGGCTTCGACAATTCTTTAGCAATAAATCTCTCTAGTGTTTTTCACCTTAGTAACGCATGTAAAGATTTACTGGCAGCCAGCCAATTTGAAGGCGGCTCCAGTATTATTGGCATTGCCTCAATGACTTCCTACTTTGGCTTTTCCTGGGCTCCCGCCTACGGCCCCGCGAAAGCCGGCTTGGTCCAAATGATGAAAACTTTTGGCATGAGCTGGGGTGAACTTGGCATTCGCGCTAACGCTGTTGCAGCAGGACTTACTCGTTCAAACCTAACGGCCTATACTATTGAGCATATGGACGACTTGATGAAAGATACGATGGCCAGACAAGGCCTAAAGCGTGTCGGTACTCCGGACGATATCGCAGCGGCAGTACTATTTCTAAGTTCACCTGCAGCAAGCTGGATAACCGGCCAAACTTTAGCGGTTGACGGAGGTTTTACGGTTGGAATGTAAAGCAAAAAGTAGAGTCGATAAAACTAACGGCGATGCAACTACTGTTAAAAAATCGCTTACAAAACATCAATCTAACTCGGCACAAACACGAGAAAGGCTGGTATCGGCGGCGCAGAAGCTCTACGCAGAACGAGGCATTGATGCTGTCTCGTTTAACGAAATTACGGTTGCAGCTGGGCAAAAAAACCGCAATGCTTTGCAATATCACTTTGGCAATCGAGACAGCCTACTTCAAGCTATCATCAACAAGCACGCAAATGTTATTTATACGCTGCGCCGCGAACGATTAAAACAAGCTAGCGTAGCATCGTGGAGCAGTAGTGAAGCAGCGGCAAAGGTTCTTGTCTTACCCATTGCCGATTACGTTGCCAGCAACTCAGATGGCGTTGACTATATTAAAATAGTACCGCAAATTTCGATCCTTAATATGCCTTTAGCTCACACTGGTCAGTCACCCAGTATTATTTTAAATAAAGATCGAGACTTTAGTCGGCTAATGAATAGCGCACTTGAGCATCTTCCCGCGATTGAAGCAAAACGACGAATATTTTTAGCGGTCAGTATAGCTTTTCATTCTATTGCCGATATCTATCGCGCATCCGCCGTAAAAGACGCGGCTAACTATTTAACAAGTCACGATAAAATGGTCGCTCAGGTAGTATGCTCAATTGACGCACTTTTTTCAGCGCCACCTATCTAACGCTATACTCGTATCGAAATAGAAATATAGCCACTAAATTTTTGCCTGCCTTGCTACCGAGGCATTTGAAAAGAACCCCTTTTATTTCAAGACACACATAAATATATCCCTATAGTTCGACGCTGGCATCCCTGCCAGCAACGGTCTTGAAATAAAAGGGATTCTTCTCAAATGTCTTATTAGCGTATTTTAGGTTGATAGTATATTAGGGGAAATCAGACCTGCGGCTATAGCGTGGAGTCGCATCAATAAATAAAAACTGGAAGACAGCTTGTAAAAGCTTTTTCTGGATAGAATATAGCAACCGCGCCGGTAGCGTTGTTTCTTAAGAAGTGGATAATTCCAGAGGAATTCTTAGGCGGCGCATCGCATATAGCGGAGCTAAAAGCCAAGGCTGGCTTACTGAAAATAATACCGGAAGAGCTTTATTTGCTAAACCAACGCCGGAGAGCTTTTCTGCTAAAACCAACGCCGAAGGACTTTTTTGCTAAAACCAACGCCGAAGGCTCTTGCTCAACGCGAATGTGCCGGTTAAATCGGTCTTTTCAGATGAAAAGAAAAATGGCGTCCCCTAGGGGACTCGAACCCCTGTTACCGCCGTGAAAGGGCAGTGTCCTAGGCCACTAGACGAAGGGGACGCAGCGTAGGAGCGCGTATTTTACGCATACAAAGACAAAGTGCAACCAAAAACAAGAAAATATTTTCATCCCTGCCCATCTGCACTCAATTCACGTTAAAATATATTATGCCCACCTCATTTCAACGTGGCAACAATCCGGATACACCCTTGCTTGTCGGCGAACATTCGCCACTTAAAAGGCTGTATAACTAAAGCGCAGCAGACTCTATTAAACTAGCTATCAAGTAGTTTTCTCGTGTATTTCTGTGCGGACATACGCGAGTAGATGCCGCAATAGCAGCTCATACGGTTTATTAATTACCCTTTTTATAGGGTCAACGGGAACACTTATTCAATGAAGCATTACAAAATTGGTATTTTTGCCGGTGACGGTATCGGCCCAGAAATAATGGAAGAAGGCGTCAAAATTCTTAAACTGGTAGAGCAAAGAAACGATGTCCAATTCGAACTTATTCCCGGTGCTTTCGGCGCCAATGCTTATTTTAGTCATGGCGACGCCTTTCCCGATGAGACTAAAGCAATCTGCGACGAGGTAGACGCTTTAATCAAAGGGCCAATAGGCCTTAATCACGAAGATTCCAAAAAAATACCTATAGACAAACAACCCGAGCGAGGCGCCCTGCTGCCCATGCGTCGACGGCTCAACACTTACGCCAACTACCGGCCCGTGTCATTGCCAAAAGAACTTGCTCACTTTTCGCCGCTCAAAGCAGAAATTATCGGTGACGGAATTGATCTGATCATGGTGCGCGAATTAGTCGGCGGCCTGTATTTTGGCAAAAAAGAAGTCGGCATTAACGCTAACGGTAAACGTTACGTAAATGAAACGCTCGAGTACGACGAAGACCAAATTTCTCAAATCTTAATCAAAGCCTTTGAACTATCCGGTTCGCGAAAAAGAGTGCTGCACAATATTCACAAAAGCAACGTCCTAAAATCAAGCGTATTGTGGAACGAGGTTCTCGATGAAGTGGCTGTCGACTACCCCGACATTGAAGTAAAGCATATGCTAGTCGACTCGGCCGCTACAGCATTATGTCTTAATCCAGGTCAGTTTGATGTGATGGTTATGGAGAATATGTTTGGTGATAT
>JAJRPK010000381.1 GCA_024280785.1 Gammaproteobacteria bacterium | reverse complement strand
GAGCACGATTTGATTCACCGGCAGTATTTTCGACGAAATGCATTAGTGCAAAATGTCATGATGCTAGTAGTGTGGGTCATGCGACCAAACACAGTTAACCCTTGGTATCGCCGCGATATTCATTTTTTACACCATCGTGTATCGGGAACTCAGGAAGATTTAGAAGAGCGTTTAGTAGGCAACGGCATTGCTAATCGCTTTGTTCGCTTTTTTGTTATGGTCGATGGACTATTTGGTACGATTATACGTGCGGGTATTTTAAAGGCCGAGGTAAAACGATTTAACTTACTAGAAGTGATTAACTCTGGCTTTCCCTTCGCTATATTTCACTTTGCCATCTGGTATATTTTCTTAAGCTATCACGGTGCTTTCTTGTATTTTGATGTGTTCGACATTTCGGCAACAGCTCCTCTGTGGATGGAGCAAGCTATCTCGGTGGTCGACTTTTTGGTTGTGGTGCTAGTTGGGCCAAACGTACTGCGCTCATTTTGTTTGAATTTCATGACGTCTTATATGCATTACTACGGTGGAGTAACTAATATTTTGCAGCAAGTGCAGATATTAACCCCCTGGTTTTTGTGGCCGTTTAATTTATTTTGTTTTAACTTTGGTTCTACCCACGCTATTCACCACTTTGTTGTCGATCAGCCGTTCTATATTCGTTCGATGGTGGCTGAAGTGGCCCATAAAGTGATGACTAAACACGGTGTTCGATTGAATGATTTGAGTACTTTTATTTCTGCCAATCGCTATTCCAGTTTGTAGTTTGCAATAAAGAGTTGCAGTAACTGGAATGATGGCTGACGGTTATTGTAGGGATATCTTAGCCCGCAGATCTAGGGTTCTCTTCTTCTTTGATCAAAAAAATCATCTACTCCTTTACCTTAGCGCTAAATGTTATTATATTAGTCGTCGCTCTCGGGGTGCCCACTGTCGGCTGAGATGTTCGTTGGTCTGTACCAAATCCAACAAACCCGTGAACCTGATTCGGATAATACCGGCGTAGGAAGGAGCGAAAGCCGAATCGTGCATAGTCAGTCAAAGCAAAGTTATGCACGGCAGTGATCGATAGGTAAATAGGCTACGCTACCTACGGCTTTCCTTCTGATTTTGTACCTGCGTTGATGCCATTATTAATTGCATCAAACACCCATCAAAATTTGTGAGGATTACTCTAGTGACTAAAGCGACTGACGGATACCTATCCAACCTTTCTGTGCAAAATATAGAAGCGATAAAAGACCCCAAAAAAATCAGCCTCGAACCACTTCCTGCCAGTAAAAAAGTATTTTTACAATCTGCTAGCTATGCGGACGTCCGCGTGCCTATGCGAGAAATTAGCCTTACGGATGGTTCCCATATAACGGTCTACGATTGCTCGGGGCCTTACACAGATGCTACCGCTGAAATTAATATCCACCAAGGCCTAGCCGATGTTCGCAGCAAGTGGATAGAGGCGCGCGAGGATACTGAGTCTTATCAGGGGAGGGAGATCAAAGCTCAAGACAATGGTATGGACGATGCGACTAAGGCATTTAAATTTTATAATCCCGAATTACAACGCCGTCCCCGGCGGGCGAAAAAGGGTAAAAATGTCTCGCAAATGCACTACGCTCGGCAGGGTATTATTACTCCTGAGATGGAGTATATCGCCATCAGGGAAAATCAATCCCGTGAAGCTTTAAGCAACGAATTCACCACCGATGAAAGGAACCAACGTCTAGCCGGAAACGCCATGGGCGCTAATTTACAGCCCATTACTGCAGAATTTGTTCGGCTAGAGGTTGCAGAAGGTCGCGCCATTATTCCGGCAAATATTAACCATACAGAATTGGAGCCGATGATTATTGGCCGCAATTTTCTGGTTAAGGTCAATGCCAATATCGGTAATTCAGCGTTAGAATCTTCCATTGAAGAAGAAGTAGAAAAAATGGTGTGGTCGATTCGCTGGGGTGGGGATACCGTGATGGATCTCTCTACCGGAAAAAACATTCACAGCACGCGAGATTATATTGTTCGAAATTCTCCGGTGCCGATTGGAACGGTACCAATATATCAGGCCTTGGAAAAAGTCAACGGAGTCGCAGAAGACCTGACTTGGGAAATATTTAGAGATACGTTAATAGAGCAAGCCGAGCAGGGCGTCGATTATTTCACTATCCACTCGGGAGTCAGATTGGCGTATGTCCCGATGACCGCAAACAGGGTTACGGGAATCGTCTCAAGGGGTGGGTCGATTATGGCGAAATGGTGTATCGCCCACCACCAAGAGAATTTTCTTTATACCCATTTTGAAGATATCTGTGAAATCATGAAAGCCTACGATGTGAGTTTTTCGCTGGGTGATGGTTTGCGGCCAGGCTCGTTGGCCGATGCTAACGATGAAGCTCAGTTTGCCGAGCTTGAGACCTTGGGTGAGTTAACAAAAATTGCCTGGAAACACGATGTACAAACAATGGGTGAAGGCCCTGGGCATGTGCCAATGCATTTGGTCAAGGCTAATATGGATAAACAGTTAGAGTGCTGTGATGAAGCGCCTTTTTACACGCTAGGGCCACTGACTACCGACATCGCCCCTGGTTATGACCATATCACCAGTGGTATTGGAGCCGCGATGATTGGTTGGTTTGGTTGTGCGATGCTTTGTTACGTAACGCCAAAAGAGCATTTAGGTCTTCCCGATCGTGATGACGTTAAGACGGGAATCATTACTTATAAGATTGCAGCTCATGCGGCCGATGTCGCCAAGGGACACCCGGGGGCACGGTATCGTGATGATATGCTATCCAAAGCACGTTTTGAATTCCGTTGGGAAGACCAATTTAACTTAGGCTTAGACCCTGATACAGCACGTGAATACCACGATGCAACCTTGCCAAAAGATTCTGCCAAGGTGGCTCACTTTTGTTCGATGTGCGGTCCTAAATTTTGTTCGATGAAGATCAGTCAAGAAGTTCGAGAGTATGCAGAAAAAGGCATGCAAGAAAAATCCAAAGAGTTTAAAGAGCAAGGCTCGGAATTGTACGTTGCTGCAGATTAAATTGGTTGGTGAACACAGTGAAAAACAATAACGCTCAAATGAATATAGGCATTGTTGGTGCCGGTATCATGGGGCGACTACTTGCCTGGCAATTGCATAGAGCGGGCTACTGTGTGTGTTTGTTTGATAAGGATCCGATAAAGTCGGGCTCGGCTGCCGCATATACAGCCGCCGGCATGTTAACGCCTTATAGCGAGCTCGAATCGGCAGAGTGGCTGATTTACCAGATGGGCTTACAAGGGTTGCAATTGTGGCCAGAAATTGTTGACTCTTTAGGTTTGCTAGATTGCTTTTATCAGCGCGGTAGTTTGGTCGTGGCTCATTCACAAGACTTAGCAGATCTTGAACGTTTTAATAAAGCGTTAAGTGATAAGTTGCCGGTTAGTGAACAACGGTTTAAAACGCTGGATAAAAAAGCGTTGGGTCAACTAGAGCCAGAACTTGTTGCTCAGTTTTCGCAAGCGACTTATTTACCTGAAGAATCGTGGTTGTACAATCAATCTGTTATGCAAGCACTTGGGGAACAATTGATTAAAAATAATGTGTCTTGGCTTGCTAATACAGAAATTAAGCAACTAGGCCCGCATTGCCTTTCTGCAAACGGCAAAGATTACAACTTTGACTGGGTTGTCGATTGTCGGGGTTTGGGCGCAAAAAAAGACTTGAAAGAATTACGCGGTGTACGTGGGGAGTTACTTTGGGTTGATGCACCGGAAGTGAATATAACGCGGATGGTGCGTTTAATGCATCCTCGATACCGTTTATATCTGGTGCCGAATAGAGATAACCGATATGTTATCGGAGCAACTCAAATAGAAAGTGAAGACTATAGCCCGATTAGCGTTCGTTCGACATTGGAACTATTATCGGCGCTATATTGTATTCATCCGGGTTTTTCCGAAGCTAGAATTATCGAAACTAAAACAAATTGTCGGCCCGCATTAATGGATAATTTACCGGCTATCGCAACCCGACCAGGTTTGTTGCGAATCAACGGCTTATTCCGTCACGGGTTTTTATTGGCTCCTGTATTGGCGCAAGAAGTACTTGCTCATATACAAGTGCAGTCTGTGACGCCTTCATTTTTTCCTGATATTTTTTCTGACTTGGCTGCCTGAGGGGATATTTTGATTGCAATTTATTTAAACAATGAACCTATGGATGTCGATGAAAGTTGCTCGCTGACACAATTGTTGCTGTCGCTTGATGCTTCTTCTTCAGGATGTGCGATTGCAATTAATGATAACTTTGTTCCTCGCAGTGAGCACGAGCAAACGCAGCTGTGGGCGGGCGATCGAGTTGAGTTACTAGTACCCGCTCAAGGGGGCTAAGATATGTGGGAAATTGCAGCTAAAAGTCTTAATAGCCGATTATTCATTGGGTCAGCTTTGTATCCCTCGCCACAAATTATGAGTGACGCGATTCAGGCTTCTGGCGCAGAGGTTGTTACTGTTTCCCTTCGTAGACAAGTGGCAGCTAAAAATGAGGGAAATAAATTTTGGGATTGTTTAAAAGCACTACCGATCAATCTTTTGCCGAACACTGCGGGCTGTCATTCCGTTAAAGAGGCGGTCACTACAGCTCAAATGGCGCGCGAGATTTTTTCTACTCATTGGATAAAGCTCGAAGTTATTGGCGATGAGTACACGCTTCAGCCAGATCCCTTTGCTTTACTTGAGGCCACTAAAGAGCTGGTTCTACAGGGTTTTGAGGTATTTCCTTATTGTACCGATGATTTGGTGCTCTGCGAGAAATTGGTTGAGGCGGGGTGTCGAATACTCATGCCGTGGGGCGCGCCTATTGGAACCGGTAAAGGTTTGATTAACCCCTACGCATTAAAAAACTTACGCGTTCGCTTGCCCGAAATTAATTTAATTGTCGATGCAGGGCTTGGCGCGCCATCTCATGCGGCACAAGCCATGGAGCTGGGTTACGACGGAGTACTCCTTAACACGGCCATCGCCCAGTCACCGAACCCAGTACAAATGGCACTAGCATTTAATCACGGTGTGGTTGCCGGTCGCTCCGCTTATGAAGCCGGTTTAATGCCAGAGAGGGATATAGCGCAGCCCAGTACGCCGATGTTAGGGACCCCTTTTTGGCATCAAGCTCCGTGACGATTGAGATGGGCAATAGTGTTAATGGCAGTAGTGTTAATGCCAGTAGTGTTAATGATAGCGCCGGAGGTTTACATATAGCGGTTGAGCGGACGCACTCTTTTGTCGATAGGCAGAGCAACAAAAAAGCTCGACCGGTAATATTATCGATTGCCGGTAGTGATTCCTCCGGTCTTGCGGGTATTCAGATGGATATCCGTACCAGTCAGGCGCTGGGGGTTCATACAGCAACAGCGATTACCGCTACTACTGCGCAGACTAATCAAAGTGTTTTTTCCATTAACCCCATTGCTGCCGATGTTCTCGCTCAGCAAATTGATACTGCGCTGAAATTGCAGCCGCAAACAATTAAAATTGGTTTACTGTGTAACGTAGAACAAGTTGAGATGTTGGCTGAAAAATTGAGCGGGCTGAGTATTCCGATTGTTTACGACCCCGTTCTTTCCGCTTCGAGTGGATCGCGCTTTGCCGGCGCTGAATTGATTGAGGTGATTAGAGAGCGAATATTGCCACTGTGCCGAATTTTAACGCCCAATTTGTCCGAAGCTGAAGAGTTTAGTGGACGAAAAATAACTTCCCTGCTCGACCGAGAGAAGGCAGCAATGCACCTGCTGGCGAAATTGTCAGTAGATTCGCCAGCTTGGGTGATGATTAAGGGAGGGCATGCAGTTGGCGAAGATAT
>JAJRPK010000380.1 GCA_024280785.1 Gammaproteobacteria bacterium | reverse complement strand
GTTCGCGTGTTGGTATTGGCGGCAGTATTAGAGCTTGCGCTCGTATTGCGTGGCGTGGGCAGCGCGGCTAGCTGGGATTCCAGTAAAGTCAGCTCTGCACCTGTTTTCTCCGCCAATTGGCTAAGCATTAGTTGTTTAAATACGCCGTGGGGTAATTGCTGGATTAATGGTAGTGCGCGTTGGCTCAGCTTGGCTTTGCCAGCGCCAGAATTCAAATTGATATCGGTGCCAGCAGTTTCGAATAAAAGTGCCTCTAATGGCATTGCCTGTTCGACCTGATGAAAGAACACTTCTTTGCCCTGACTACGCACAAACGTATCGGGGTCTTCGCCATCGGGTAAAAATAAAAAACAAATCTCGCGACCATCTTTCATCGCCGGCAGCGCGGTTTCCATCAAGCGGTTAGCGGCTTTTTTCCCTGCGTTGTCGCCGTCAAAGCAAACGACTAACTTACTGGTGTGGCGAAAGATTTTTTCTAAATGAAAAATGCTGCTGGCCGTGCCCAGTGTGGCTACGGCGTTGGTGATGCCAAATTGCACCAGCGAGATCACGTCCATATAGCCTTCGACCATTAGCAAGTAGTCTAACTGGCGATTGGCTTTGCGGGCCTCGTACAAACCGTACAATTCTTTTTGTTTGTGAAAAACCGAACTTTCGGGTGAGTTCAAATATTTGGGTTTGTCGTCGTTAAGTACTCGACCACCGAAAGCTATCACTCGGCCACGATTGTCTCGAATCGGAAAAATTATTCGCTCGCGAAAGCGATCATAGAAATCGCCGTTGTCTTTTTTTACCAGCATGCCGCTCGCTTCTAACTGCTGAATTCGTTGCTTTTGACGGGTGCTGGAGCTTTTTGTGCGATCATTATTTAAGTCGGCACTGTTTTTACCGGCATCATTTTTTACTGCGACCAACAAATTGTCCCAACCAGCGGGGGCGTAGCCCAAGGCAAAGTCGCGGGCAATTTCACCGCTTAAGCCGCGTTGTTTTAGGTAGCTAACTGCCTGATCTTTATTGGGGTGTTGGCGTAACTGAGTTTGAAAAAAGTGCGCGGCCCAGGCCAGTATGTCGTATAGGTTTTGACTTTGTGACCGGCGTTGCTGTTCTTGTGCGCTGTTGCCAGTGCTTTCTCGTGGGACTTCCAGACCAGCGACCGCCGCCAATGATTCCACCGCAGCAGGAAAATCGATGTTCTCGTAATCCATGATAAAGCCGATGCCGTTGCCACCGGCACCGCAGCCAAAGCAGTAGTAAAATTGTTTGTCTGGATTAACACTGAACGAGGGAGTTTTTTCATTGTGAAACGGGCAACAGGCGGTGTAATTACGACCGGCTTTTTTAAGTGTAACCCGGCGATCGATAATCTCGACAATATCGACCCTTTCGAGCAAGTCATCGATAAAATGTCGGGGAATAAGTCCTGCCATTGGCTGTCTGTTTAAACTGGCTGTCTATTACAATTTTAAAGTTGCTGTTGGGTAAGAATGACTAAACCACAGGTGAAATTAATACCGTACCGATTTAGCTTAACGAGGCTTTGATCTTGCCGCTAATGGCGCCCATGTCGGCGCGACCTTGCATTTGTGGTTTAAGAATTCCCATGACTTTGCCCATGTCTTTCATGCTTTCAGCCCCTGTCTGGGCAATGGCAGCGGTAATAAGCTGGGTAATTTCGTCGTCGGTTAGTGGCGTCGGTAGAAAAGTTTGGATGACAACCATTTCTTGCTCTTCAATTATGGCGAGGTCTTCGCGGCTAGCATTGCGAAACTGCTCGATTGAGTCGCGGCGCTGTTTGAGCATTTTGTCCAAGGTCACAATCACTCGCTCGTCGTCGACCTCAATGCGCTCATCAACTTCAATGCGTTTGATCTCGGCAAGAATCAGCCGAATGGTGCCTAGTTTTTGTTTCTCTCTAGCGCGCATAGCACTTTTCATCGCTTGCTTTAAGTCGGCTGTTTTTTCAAAGGTGCTCACATTAATTCTCCATCGGGCGGTATTCAGGTTGTCGTCTATTAAGACTACTGTCTAATGGCCGTGCTACGGCTTGCTATACAAAGGCTCAGTTATTTTTAGAGATTCGGTCGATAGCCAGTATTAACAGGGTCAGCAATACAATGGCACAGTATAGCGCGACTGCTTAGCTAGAAATATGCTTTTTAAAAGTACAAAACCCGGCGGTTTGGCCGGGTTTTGTGATTGTTCGGTGGGTCGAGTAGGCTTAGTACATGCGGACTCTAGAGCGAACTTCGCGGCCAACCTTCTTTTGGTGGCGCTTAACGGCAGCGGCAGCTTTGCGTTTGCGAACTGCTGTAGGCTTTTCATAAAACTCGCGACGACGAACTTCGGCAATGATTCCGGCTTTTTCGCAAGAACGCTTGAAACGGCGTAGGGCGATGTCGAAGGGCTCGTTATCTTTAACTCTGACTTGTGGCATTGAAAATCGTCTACCTTGGTTTCTATAATAAATAAATGAAACATAAATGGCACAGGCCAATTAGGCCCAGACCCACGAGGGCGGCAATTCTATACGGGCTGGGGCCAAATTGCAAAGGGATCAGCGGCCAATATTGTGAATTTTCATTCAATATTTCATCCGGTCTGTAATTGTAGACCGGTATTTACGGTCTGTTTGCCGCTTATCGGTGTAGTGTGCAGCTACTTCCGGATATTGTCCGTCAGGGCTAGTCTACATTTAATTGCTCGTGGCCTTTACCGGTGGGGGTGCAAGTATCCGTATTAACTGAAGCTTTATTCGGGCCGCCGGCGATGTTGATGATTTGCTGGTGAATTTTCCCTTGATCATCGGTCCAGCCTTTTATGATTTGGGCTCTTTGCAGTAAATTGCCGGGGTGGGCTAGGGTGCCGGTGTCTTTTTGGGCGGCGAGGATAAAGCTTGGAGCGTTGATTCCGTTTTCAGGGGCAGATTCAGGGGTAGATTCAGGGGTGGATTCAAAGGTAGATAATGTATTGGCAGATAAAGTCCCACCCATTGGGGTTCCGGTTTGGTAGGCCGTCGTTAACCAGTCGGGGTCTGCGCACAATTCAGGGTCAAAACCAGGCCCTGCGAACAATCGAACACTGATGCGCGGGCCGCTAGTAGCGTAGACTTCGCGTCGGCGTAAAGCATTAAAGATAGCACTTCTCGAGTTCTCTTCTGCCCAAACAGCAACCAGCCCGCCGGAGTTTCTGCCTGATCTTGGATTGGGCGCACTACCTGGAAGATCGTCGCGCCATTCTTCTACACCGCCCGGAGCGGCATCATGCGTATCCGTGCTGGCAATAAAGCCTAGCTGGTAAGGGTTCACTCCCAGCCTGTTTTGTTCCTTTATGCCCTCGACTAATGCATAGCGGGCAAAATCCAGAGTAGAAACACAACCTTGATCTATGAGCGCACCTTTGCCGGTTGCTCCTTTGCAGTCAGGCGTATTAGCTGGCCTGATTTTTTCCCAGTCACAGAGTTCGTCATTGCCTCCGAGTACGTTCCACATTCCATTGCGGCATTCAGAGTCTCCTTTCATTTGCATTATTTCAACTACGGGTTCTATCGCGGCGCGAAGTCGGGCAATTTCTGCTTGTTGTTCGATAGAAGTGCCTTCTTCATAATTTACCGTAAATAAATTACCGTTAGATAAATTGGGGTTGTGGGGTATTGCCAAAACATCGCAGCCACTGCCATTATTTATGCATTCGTCACGCAGGCGACGCCAAAGATTTTTTTCGTCAGGCTCTGCTTTAAAGTGCTGCTGTAAAGGCTGGGCTATTTTACGGGCTATTAAATCAGATTATGGCACTGTCACAGGGTTAAAATGAAGTAGTATGAAGTGAATCTTACTCGGTTTTTATTTAAAAGGTGCGAATATGATTCTCGATCAGTTCAGGCTCGATGGCAAAGTTGCCATTGTGACGGGTGCAGGCAAAGGTATTGGGGCGTTTACAGCTCAGTCATTGGCTGAAGTTGGAGCGACTGTAGTCTGCGTTGCACGCACAGCGTCTGACATCGAAAAAACAGCTGGCTTAATCGATCAGATGGGTGGTCGTGCCTGTGCAATCGTGGCAGATGTTACTTCTGAATCCGGGCGTAAAACTATCATTGATGACACGCTGAGTCATTACGGTCAATTGGATGTGTTAGTCAATAATGCCGGGGGCGTAGGTCATTGTGCTACCTCTGCAATAACCGATCAGCATGTCTTTGACACGATGCAAGTTAACTTTATGGCTCCGGTATATTTAACCCGTGCCGCCGTGCCTTTTATGAAGGACGCAGGTGGCGGGGCCGTAGTTAATATCTCTTCCGGGTTTTCCAGAGTCGCCAATATAGGTTCCATTCCTTACGGAGCTGCAAAAGCGGCTCAAGAACAAGCTACTCGAATGATGGCTATGGAGTTTAGTCCTGAAGTTCGTATTAATGCTATACGTGTTGGAGCTATACTGACGCCCAATATGCAAAAGAACTTGCTGGATAAATTTCCCGGTATCGAAGAAAAACTAAGTGCCTGGACTCCGGTGGGTAGAATTGGCAAGCCACAAGATATTGCTGCAGCAGTGGTGTACCTTGCTTCGAATGCTGCGAGTTACGTTACGGGTAAAATACTGGATGTTGATGGTGGCATGATTATCGAGCGTTCGTTGATGGAAATTATGGAAACTGCCGATCGTCTGCATGGCAGTTAGCTGACTTAACCGGATAAATAGCAAAGTTTTTTTGTTTAGCTGTCGCTCAGGGCTGTTTACTTCCGCTTAGGGCTGTTTACTCTTGCTCAGGGCTGCGTACCCTAAATTTTAACGATTGGAGATATTTTTATGAATAGATTTGTCAGTTCTCTCTCAGTATTGCTTATAGCTGGATTAGTGTTGAGTGGCTGTACGCCCTCTCAGCAAACCGGCACCAGTTATTCGCGCGATGAAGCGCGCAAAGTTCAGGTGGTAAAGTTAGGCACGGTTGTCGATGCGACTCCTGTTTCTATCGAAGGCACTAAAACGGGTGCCGGCGGTGTTGTCGGTGGAGTGGTAGGTGGCTTGGCTGGCTCTACGGTGGGGCAAGGTACGGGCTCAGACATTGCCGCTGTTATCGTGGGAGCAGCGGGTGCTGTGTTAGGTGCTAAAACCGAAAGTGCGCTGACCAAAGCAAACGGTATGGAGTACACCATACGCCTGGATGATGGTGAAGTGTTGTCGGTGGTTCAGGCTTTCGACCCCAAGGCAGATCCTATTGTCGTCGGTGACGCGGTAAAACTATTATCGCAAGGCGGAACTTACCGCGTAATTCGATTGGCGAATTCCAATTTATTAAATCGTACTCAATAGATGCTCTGGGTAATTGTGGTAAAAATTGCTAAGTGAGGCTGAGTGTCGATGTTAGTGTTGGGGATAGAAACTTCCTGTGATGAAACAGGTATTGCATTGTACGATACCGAGCAAGGACTGCTGGCAGATGCTTTGCATAGTCAAATTGATTTGCATATCGAGTATGGCGGTGTCGTTCCCGAATTGGCGTCGCGCGATCATATCCGTAAAACCCTTCCGATGATTGGCCAGCTCATGGAGCAGGCCAATATTACTCACGATGATATTGATGGCGTAGCCTATACCGCAGGTCCGGGTTTGATTGGAGCGTTGTTGGTCGGTGCGTCGTTGGGCCGTTCGTTGGCGATGGCTTGGAATGTTCCCGCTGTTGGTGTTCATCATATGGAAGGGCATTTGCTGGCTCCCATGTTAGAGAGTAATCCCCCAGCCTTTCCGTTTGTGGCCTTGTTAGTTTCTGGTGGTCACACTCAGCTGGTTGAAGTTCAGCGTCTGGGAGATTACACGCTGTTAGGAGAGTCACTCGATGATGCAGCGGGCGAGGCGTTTGACAAAGCGGCAAAAATGTTAGGTCTGCCGTACCCCGGTGGGCCACAGATCGCAGAATTAGCTGGCCAAGGTGATCCTGAACGTTTTGATTTTCCACGGCCCATGGTTAACAGACCGGGTTTAGATTTCAGTTTTAGTGGCTTAAAAACTTTTACTAAAAATACTATTGCTAAATATACGGTGGATAATAATATCGAGCCACAAACCAAAGCCGATATCGCTCGTGCTTTTGAAGAGGCCGTAGCGAGTACCTTAACGATTAAATGCAAGCGTGCGCTCAAGCAAACAGGGTTGTCGCGTTTGGTTGTTGCCGGTGGTGTAAGTGCCAATATACGTTTACGTGAATCTCTGGGAAAAATGACGGCGAAAGAGCATGCCGAAGTGTTTTATGCCAGACTGGAATACTGCACTGATAATGGCGCGATGATTGCGCTAGCGGGCGCGCTTAGGTTGCAGGCTGGCCATGCCGAAGGACTGGAGATACAAGTCCATCCGCGTTGGCCGCTAGATCAATTGGCCGAGGTAAGATAGTTCGGGGATAAAATAGTTCGAAGATAGAATGGTTCGAAGATAAAATAGTTCGAAAGTAGGATGGTAAGTATGGCAACGATATTTATTAATGATCTGCGAGTCGACACGGTGATCGGGCTATGTGAGTGGGAACGGCACGTAGAACAGTCGCTGTATTTTGATGTTGCCATGGCGACCGATATAGGATCAGCAGCTGATGGTGATGATTTGGATAAAACCATAGATTACGCTGCGGTTGCAACGCAGGTAGAGTCCTTTGTTAAAGATCAAAACTGCTTGTTATTAGAGACGCTAGTTCAGCGGTTAATGAAATATTTATTGCAACATCATCTCGCCATTGCAGAAATAACGGTAACTATAAGAAAACCTCAAGCGATAGCAAAGGCTTCTTGCGCTGGAATTACAGCTTCAATTAGTCGATAAAATAGTTTTCTAAACAGAACTTTTGCGGCGACATTATTCATTGGTGCTCGCCGTTATTGGTTTTCTGCCTCAGGGATTGGGTCGGGATGGTTGTATGTTATTGTTTAAATTAAAACTGTTTTCTTAGCGCCGCTATTTTTACTTTCCGCGAGTTACGCATTGAGTCGCCGATGGCTTCGCCGCTGATGCCTTGGTCAATAAATTCCTGTGCGTTAATATTTTTGCAAACAGATAATGCCGTGCGTAAAAATGCAATGGAACCTAAACTTTTGTGCGATGATTCAGGGTCGGTAGAAATTAAGGCTTCACACAACTGTAGTAATTTTTCGAAGCGGTCGGGTCGTCGCCAAGCATCGCAGCGGTCTAATAGCGCGATAACTACATCGGGCCTGGATGATGCGGCCTGAAATACAAATGCGCTGTAATAAGCAGCAAGTTGGGCGAGCTGGCTATGATTGTTAGGTGCCTTAAATCGCTGGCAAACCGTTTCGACGATATTATTAGTAGAAGCTTGTTTTTTAGTAACAACTTTGGCCGTTAAATTTTTGGG
>JAJRPK010000379.1 GCA_024280785.1 Gammaproteobacteria bacterium | reverse complement strand
TGAAAGTGGTTGCCGAGGGCGTTGAAACAGAAGAGCAAAAAGAATTTTTAGTAAAAAATGGTTGTGACTACTTCCAAGGTTACTACCATAGCAAGCCTATACCCCACGATGAATTTACTCGCCTTGTATTAAGTGAAGGCGCAAAGCCGCAGCGCAGTTATTTATCGGTCGTCGATAAATAAGCAGAATGCAGAATATTGGATAGCTCATAATCCATCTCGTGTCTCTTTTACCTTATCCTCAGTCAATAAAATAAAGTATCGAATATTGCCTGCCAAGCAATTAGTCCTGCTTTTATTCTAGTCCTGGCCCTACTCAAGTATCCGTAGCTTTAGCAGAGTGCACATTGCCAATCGCTAACCCGGATTCGTGTTCAAAATTGCTGTGATTGTGTATATTGGCACGCAGTTACGGTTATCGAGGAGCTAAATAGTGCAGAAAATACATTTAACCTTGTTGCTTCTATTTACGGCAGTCGGTTTGACTGCCTGTGATACCCGTCGGTTTGATTTATCTGACAATCAAGCACGGGCTTTTGGTTCGCCTAGGCAAGAGGTGGATTGTATAAGTCAGAATCCATTGCGTAACGCCTATTTCGGCGATTTACATGTACATACGGCGCTATCGTCGGATGCATATAATTTTAGTGTTAGGTTGGGCCCGCAGGATGCCTACAACTATGCTTTTGGCGGTGAAGTAAAGCTGCCGCCTAACGACACAAACGGTGTGGGGACGCGGGCTGTGCGAATAGACCGGCCGTTAGATTTTGCAGGAGTTACCGATCATTCAGAGTTTTTGGGTGAGAACCGTCTGTGTGTTGACCCTCAGTCGCCAAGATACACTACTGAATTTTGTATGACTTCCAGAGCTGCCTTTGGCAGAAATATGCAGTTAGGTATACGGATAATGAGTCCTATACCATGGCGCTCCAAAGAAGTTTGCGGCGAAAATTCTGAATTGTGTTATCAAGCGACTAGCGAAGTTTGGCAGCAAACCATACAGGCAGCTGAAGATTGGAATGATGAGAGTAGCGCTTGTGAGCGAACGACCTTTATTGCCTATGAGTACAGTTCGCATCGCAACGGTTCAAACCTTCATCGTAATGTTATTTTTCGTAATGCCATAGTTCCACCCATTCCTGTTAGTTATGTAGAGGCGCCGCGAGAGTGGGAGTTGTGGGAATCGTTAGTGCGTGATTGCAACGACTCGGGCACGGGTTGCGAGGCCTTTGCTATCCCTCATAATTCCAATATAAGTAATGGCCGTATGTTTGCAGTTGATTATCCGGGAGCCTCGACTTTAGAGGAGCAACGGAAGAGAGCTGTTCTAAGGGCTGAGATAGAGCCTCTTATAGAAATCATGCAGCACAAGGGTGACTCAGAGTGTCGAAGCGGTTTATCGGATGTGTTAGGTGATGTCGATGAGCTTTGCGACTTTGAAAAATTCGAGACTTTGGCTTTTCAAAGGTTTGATGAAAAGGGTGATGTGGGTAATTGCTATGAAGGAGTGGGCGCAGATTTAATTGTCCACCTTGGCCCTAATTGTCTTTCTAAATTAAGTTATACCCGCTATGCATTAGTTGAGGGTCTGAAAGAAGAAAAACGCTTAGGGGTTAATCCATTTAAATTTGGTTTAAGCGCTTCTACTGATACTCATAATGCATTGGCAGGAGGAGTACAGGAACAAAATTTTGCCGGGCACCTTGGTTTAGGGGACGATTCCCCTAAAAAGAGAGTAGCGTGGGATGGCGATGTTGAAGGCAATACAAGTAATAGTCCAGGCGGTATTATTGGCGTTTGGGCAAAACAAAATACTCGTGATGATTTATTTGATGCGATGTTGAATAAAGAGGTTTTCGGAACGAGCGGGCCGCGCATTCTTCCCCGATTTTTTGCGGGCCGCGATTACGATTCATCACTCTGCGGCGACCCGGCATTGTTAGAAAAAGCTTATGCCGGAGGTGTTCCAATGGGGGGGGATGTACCAGCATTAAGGCCGGGGCAGGCGCCCAGGTTTATCGCAATGGCGAGTGCAGATGCTGGTAGTGCAGAATATCCGGGAACGGCTTTACAGCGCTTGCAAATTATCAAGGGCTGGAGTGACAAAGACGGGCGAACGCAGCAAAGAATTTTTGATGTAGCCGGCGATGCTAATAACGGAGCGGGGGTAGACCCAAATACCTGTAGCGCTATTGGCGAGGGTTTTGCTCAGCTTTGTGCGGTTTGGGAGGACCCGGAGTTCGATGCTAATGTTTCTGCCGTATATTATATGCGCGTCGTAGAGAACCCCAGCTGTCGTTATAATGGCTGGCAATGTCTTCAACTTCCACAAAACGATCGTCCCCCTGCTTGTAGTACAGAGCATGCATTTGCAAAATTAACGCAGCAAGAGCGGGCGTGGACGTCTCCGATTTGGTATGAAGCAAAAAAATAGTTATTATTTGAACGCTAACTAACTTAATAATTGCCGATCTCATATGAGTCGGCAGTATGAAGGATAAAACCATGGCACTTCGTTTTCCTGAAATTGGCATCTATACTTTGCCCGGTCGTATTAACGATCCGCAGAGATGTCTTGAAGAAATTCCTCTTGCCGAAAAACTGGGCATTGGGTCAGTTTGGCTGGGTGAGAGATACGACTTTAAAAATGCCGAGGTGATTTGTGGCGCGGCAGCTGCATTAACCAAAGAGATTAAAATCGCTACTGGACTTATTAATTATCCAACACATCATCCTATGGAGTTGGTTTCGTTTGGTGCAACTATGAGCGAGATGTCGGGGGACCGTTTTGCTATGGGTCTAGCTCGAGGGTTTAAAGCATTATACGATTGCTTTGGTACGCCAAAGGCATCACTAAAAGGGTTGGCTGACACGGCTGAAATATTGCGCTCACTATGGGCTGGAAATAACTATTCTGGTGAGGGGCCACTTGGAAGCTACCCCTACCTATTTGTTGCGGAGGCTCCAAAAAAAGCACCGCCATTGTTATTGGGTGCGCTCGGGCCAAAAACGTTAGCCTTGGCTGGGCGTTGTTATGATGGCGTGTTATTGCACCCGTTTTTGACCGACGAAGCCGTGACTCGAGCGACAAAAATTGTTCATGATGCAGCTGAAGCGGCTGGGCGTGACCCCGGTTCGGTAAAGATTTGGTCGACAATGGTTTGCGCTGCCGATCAGG
This sequence comes from Gammaproteobacteria bacterium, assembly GCA_024280785.1. Classification (GTDB taxonomy): domain Bacteria; phylum Pseudomonadota; class Gammaproteobacteria; order Pseudomonadales; family UBA7434; genus UBA7434. Next base: position 11,226 of record JAJRPK010000379.1, on the reverse strand, counting down.
ATGCGGATGAAACAAGCGCGATAGGCCCTGCTCGTTTATTGACTTATGTCCATATGGAAGGTTACGGAGAGCAAATTTTTGCTGCTAACGAGTGGAACCCCGGCATTTTGAAAAAAATTAGAGCTCATCCGCTTTTTGAAGGGGGGAGGACTGCCGATCAGGATTTTAGCCGTTATGAAACGGCGGAGGTGGCGGCATTATTTCCGGATGAGTGGCTGGCTAGCAGTGCCGCATTAGGTACTGCTGAACATTGCGCGCGTCGGCTAAATCAAAATTTCGATGCTGGAGCTGACGGCATATTATTGCACGGTAGTGTTCCTAAGCAGGTGGCAAGCTTGTTAGATGCCTACGAAAAAATCAGATATGCCGATCGATTTATTGCTAACGATCCGTGGATGCAGCCATCTCCTCCAGGTACGGGCCGTTGAGTTTTTGCTCAATAATTAAAAAACCAACTTTTTTCTTCTACTCGGTTACGCATTTTCCAGCCGCTGTCGGTTTTGGTGTATTCATCTAAATACCAAAGTCCGCACATCATTATTTTTGTTTCTGGCCCACCGTCGACTTGCATTTCCATTGGGTTGTAACACATGATGCGGCCGGATGCTTCGGTGATGTTGGCGCTTCCTGACAGCGTGATTTGGGTGTTAGCATTTAGGTGCTGACTATTCGGAAACATTTCTGTCATGGCGCCGTGGAGGAAAGTAATGGTTTCCGTTAGGTTGCCAACAGAACCACCCATTGCACTGTAATCAATATGAGCATCGTCGGTAAAGACTTCATTAAGTTGATCGAACTGCTTGGCATCAATAAGCTGCGCGTAACGGTAGAGCATTTCCTGAATTTCTAATTTTGCAGAAAGCTCTTCCAAATTATAAGCCATGGCGTCTATCCTCTCTCGGTTTGTCTCATTGTCGATCGACAGAGAATACAGTAAATGGTCGGTATTTTAATGAACAATTTCTCGCTTACCGAGCGGTCAGTATTGACCGCTCCTGTCAGTTAGCTTTCGACAAATGCTCTTTCGATGACGTAATGTCCGGGTCTGCCATTACGCGTTTCTTTAAAGCCGCGTTGGTCCAGTATTTTGCCAAAATCCTTTAACATACTTGGACTACCGCACAGCATGAAACGATCATCGTCGGTAGTAGGCGGTGCTAAGTTGAGATCAGAAAATAACTTTCCGCTAGTCATTAAATCCGTCAACCTGCCGTTGTTGCGCGAGCTCTCTCGAGTTACTGCGGGATAATACAGCAGTTTCTCTCGTACCATTTCACCGAGGTATTCGTGGTTTGGTAGCGTTTCTCCAATGTAGTCAAGGTAGGCGAGTTCCGACTCATAGCGAACCCCGTGAGCCAGTATGACTTTGTCGTACTGCAGGTAGATTTCGGGATCCTTAATAATACTCATAAACGGGGCCAACCCAGTGCCGGTACCGATTAAGTAAAGGTTCTTACCGGGCAACATAGCATCTGTAATTAGTGTTCCGGTTGGTTTTTTCCCAACGTACACTTCATCGCCAACCCTGAGGTTTTGTAGCTTAGATGTGAGGGATCCATCGGGTACTTTGATGCTAAAGAACTCTAGCTCGTCCTCATGGTTGGCGCTCGCAATACTGTACGCTCTGAGCAGAGGTTTGCCATCGTGTGGCAGGCCCATCATAACGAAATGACCATTTTTGAATCTAAAGCCGGAGTCGCGAGTTGTCTTAAAGCTGAACAGAGTCTCGTTCCAATGGTGTACCTCAGTTACTGTTTCGGTCATTAAATTCGACATAATCGTTTTCCCGTTTTCTATCGCCGTACAACAATTGTCGTGTAACAGTTATCGTATAAAAGGCTTGCTGATGTGTTGAATAATAGAGGTAACAATAAAATAGGTAAAACGGGTTATTTAGATATAATATATCGGATATACTGATATATAATCGTTTGTCCGCTATGAGGTGGTTAGGCTGGCCGGCACTAAGCGATAAGTATTAGACATAGTGACTATAGCCAGCCATGTAGGCACATAGGCAGAGGTAAACCGATGAAATTCACGTTGAGACAATTACAGGTCTTTATTGCGACGGCCCACTATAAAAATCTCAGTCGCGCAGCAGAAAGCTTGGCAATGTCGCAGTCAGCTGCGAGTGGGGCGCTGCAAGATTTAGAGCAAAGGTACAGTACCCAGCTGTTCGATCGTGTAGGTAAGCGCTTACAACTCAACGGTCTCGGGCATTCACTAAGGCCTTTAGCCGAGTCGTTGATGAGTCAGGCCGATGAGTTTGAGCGAGCGTTACAGCAGCAAGATATTGCCGGGAAGTTGAATGTTGGAGCGACATTGACGATCGGCAATTATGTAGTGATCCCCATCATTGCCCAGTTTATGCGCGATTATCCTGCGATCGATATCCGCTTGCACGTCGCCAATACAGCCCATATCGCTGAACAAGTGATTAATTATGAGCTAGACATTGGTTTGATTGAGGGGGAGTACAATCACCAAGATCTATCGATCGTGCCCTGGCAAAGTGATGAGCTGGTCGTATTTTGCACGCCTGAGCACCCCTATGCAGCGTTCGATGTTTTGACAGACGAGCAGTTGGTGGCGGCTAACTGGATTCTTCGGGAATCTGGATCGGGAACCCGGCAAGCTTTTGACAGGGCGATGCATGGGCTGCTCAATGAATTGAAGACTCATCTTGAGTTGGAGCACACCGAAGCGATTAAGCGTGCGGTAGAAGCTGGCTTAGGAATCGGTTGTTTGTCAAAAATCACTTTAGCCGATGCGTTTAGTCGAGGAAGTTTAGTGCCGCTAGAAGTACCCGATCGAGATATGGAGCGGCAATTTTATTTTATTACTCATAAGAAGAAATATTGGTCAGTGGGTTTGCAGCGTTGGATTGAATGCTGCCAAGGCACTACCTAACTCTCGATGATGGTTAGGGTGTCCAAAATAATACCTTCAGCAATAAAGCAAGAAGTAATCTGGAATGAGAGCGATGTGTCAATACATTCAGGTTCAAAAAAATCTAGTACTTTGGGTAGCCATTTAACAATTACCGGCTAAGGGCGGGGAAAACCGCGCCTAAGCGGTGGGAGTTAACTGTACATTACAGGATCAAATATGCATCCGTATAAAAGTTTATGGGTTTTTCTAATGATGTTCGCAAATTATTCCATGGCTGGAAAAATTTACGATGAATTTCCAGATCACATACAAGCTGATGAAAAGTATGTTTTCTACTCGCACGGTCTCATAGTCGAGGGTGATAATCCCAGGCCACTGCATTCAAAATATGGAGCTTATGAGTTTTCCCTAATTAAAAGCAAGCTCGCTGAAGATAGTGACTTTAATCTCATTGCGCACCATCGGCCCAAAAATACAGAAATTGACGCTTACTCCAAACAATTGGCTTCATGGGTAGGGATGCTGGTAACCGCTGGAGTCAAACCAACTAACATCACTCTCTTAGGTTTTTCTAGGGGAGGAGAAATAACCGCTTATACATCAAGTGCTTTAAAGCACTTGAATGTAAATACAATATTGCTAGCTACATGTTGGCCGACCGGCGTACAAAGTAGACCTGCTATTACTTTCGCGGGACATTTCTTGTCTGTATTTGAAACTACAGACCAGGCTTTAGGCCATTCTTTCTCTTGTAAACAAATCTCAGTTAGGAGTGGAGAGCTGCTATCGTTCGAAGAAGTAGCTATTTCAACAGGTAAGGAACATGGGGCATTCTTTAAGCCAATGCAAGAGTGGATTGTACCTGTTAAAGCATGGATTAAATCAAAAAGCAGTTAACACGGCCATAATTGATTGCGCTAAAAGCGCGCCACAAATTATGGCGGTGTTATGTTCCACGAGGATTATGGATGAGCTACGAGCTTAAGGAAGAAATACCCAGTATCAACGACTATATCAGTATTCGACTTGAGGCCGGTTTGTCTCGAAAATCAGCAGAGGCTGCGGCTATTGGTCTGCCGAATAGTATATACAGTGTGGTGGTACATCACCGAGACCGCCCAGTAGGTATAGGTCGTATAATTGGAGATGGCGGCTGCTTCTTTGAAATTACCGATATGGCGGTGCTGCCAAATCATCAGAAAAAGGGAGTTGGCGCTATGATTATGGAGGCGCTGGTTAGCTACCTTAAAGCTAATGCACCAAGCACAGCATACGTTAGTCTAATGGCTGACCATGGAACTCCAATGTTTTATAAAAAATATGGTTTTAAGTTTTCAGAAATGCCTAAATCTTCGGGCATGTATATGCGTATTAAATGAATATAGCAATCACCGGCAAAACGACTCAAAAGCGCTTGCTGTAGTTGTTATGGGGTCAATAAATTAAAGGAGAGGAACATGAAGCACGGTAGTTGCCTGTGCCAAAAAGTACAGTTCGAATATTCCGGAGACGTCATGGGTCTTGGTTCCTGTCACTGTTCCAAGTGCAGAAAGGTTTCAGGGACTGGTTCTAACGTAGTACTTATTGCGCCAGCTGAGAATTTTTCTTGGTTGCAGGGCGAAATCTATATTAAGAGTTACAAGATGCCAGGTGGCTGGCAATCCACATTCTGTTCGGAGTGCGGCTCCCCATTGCCACACACGAATAATGAAAGCATATCTATGTGGGTTCCAGCCGGTTTGTTGGACGATGATCCAGAACTTTCAATTTTGGCACACACGCAGGTGTCTTCGAAGGCCAAATGGGATGTCATTAAAGATGATGTCCTACAATTCGAAGGTGACTACGATCCAGATGCATAGAAAGGGTGGCTAAGCGTAGAGCCAAATATTATTTAAAAGCCTGCTTTGGCTAGCTGTAACATAATTGGGCATTACGTTCAAAAAATCCACTAAAGCTATCGCCCGTATCATTGACCTTATCTTCCGTATAGTGAATGGCGTTATCGAATATCTCAGCTAAACCCTGAACTTCACGCTTGTTATTTCTGTGGTTTTGAGCTCTGTGTTCGTTGTTTGGTTGTGACAATAAAATCTTCAAATTCGATTTCTTTTTTATTACTATGAAAGACTATTTGACAGCCAATATTAAAAACATCTTAGGGGAAGCGAATATGAGCTGGGATTTTTCTACTGACCCTGAATTTCAAAAAAAATTAGATTGGGTTAAACAATTTGTCGATCAAGAACTGATTCCGCTTGAAGTTATTCAAAAAGATTTCAGTGAGCAGGCTTGGGCTGAGGCGTTAAAACCACTAAAGCAACAGGTTAAGGATCGCGGCTTGTGGGCCTGCCATTTAGAGAAGGAATTGGGTGGCCAAGGTATGGGTCAGTTAAATCTGGCCTTGATGAATTTAATTACCGGCCGTTGTGTTTTTGCTCAAGAAGTTTTTGGCAATATGGCTCCTGATTCGGGTAATTCTGAATTGCTGGCCGAGGGCGGGACTGAAGAGCAAAAAGAAAAATGGTTATGGCCTAATTTGCGCGGAGACATTCGCAGTTCTTTTGCGATTACTGAGCCCTGGGTGGCGGGAACTGACCCCACTCAAATTCAAACCACGGCAACACTCGACGGCGACGAATGGGTGATTAATGGCCGTAAGTGGATGATCACTAATGCATCGCGTTCTGACTTTATTATATTTATGGTGGTGACTGATGCCACAGCTCCGGCTCATCGGCGCTGCTCGATGATTATCGTTGAGAAAGACACACCGGGAATGGATATTTTAAGAGAAATACCCACAATGCACCACCCGTACACCGAGTACGGTGCTGTCGGCAATCATGCCGAGATTATTCTCGATAATGTACGAGTGTCTAAAAATAATCTTATTGGTGAAGTAGGCGGTGGTTTTGCCTTATCGCAAGTGCGTTTGGGGCCGGGTCGTATACACCACGCCACCCGATGGGTGGCCGAGGCCGAGAGAGCTTTTGACATGTTGTGCGAGCGAGCTCAGTCACGTCATTCATTTGGTAAGCCCTATGCCAAGCACCAGATGATACAAGAGTACATAGCCGAGTCGCGGATGGATTTAGACACGGCAAAATTGTTGACGTTAAAAGCAGCGTGGACAATGGATCAGCTTGGGAATCAAGCGGCACGAACAGAAATTGCGATGGCCAAAGTTTATAATGCGAGGGTGCTCTACAATGTGGTGGATCGTGCACTACAGGTGCACGGTTCGCTGGGCTACAGCTGTGACATGCCGTTAGAGATGATGTATCGGTCGGCAAGAATGGCGCCGTTAGTGGATGGGGCGAATGAGGTGCACAAGGTTACCATCGCCAAACAGTGTTTGAAAGCTTATGTCGGGGTGGAAGGCTGGCCTAGCGAACACATCCCAACGCGGCGCGAATCGTCACTCGAACGTTTTTCTCATTTGTTAGAAGTGGCGGGTTAAAGCGATTAGGTTGAACAATAACCGGGTGGAGTAACGCTCTGGCTAAAATAGATTGAGATAGATTATGAGTGATGACGCAATTGACTTGCCTCATTTAAAGGCATGGTTAGATGAGGAGACAGGAGTCGAGGCCGCTATTAATGTGTCGCGGATGCGTGGCGGAGGCTCTTGCGAAATGTTTGAGCTGCTGCGCAGCGATCAGCGGTGGGTAATTCGTCGCGCACCGATTTCAGCTGTCTCTAGCACGGCGCACGATGTGGTTCGCGAATATAAAATTATTAGTGCATTACAAGGCGGGAGTGCTAAAGTCCCTGAATTGCTAGCGGTTTCTGCTGACCTCTCGCTCGTTGGCTCGCCGTTTTATATAATGAAGTATGTCGACGGGGAAGTGATTCGCCGTAAGCTGCCACCTCAGTATATTAATAGCCCGGAAACTCAGCCAGCTATTGGCGAGAGCTTAATCGATGCTTTAGTAGAATTACATGCTTTTGATTGGCGCAATAGTGCGATGGTAGATTTGGCAAAACCGGATAATTTTTTGCGTCGTCAGGTCGACCGATGGATGAACCAGCTCGAAGGATACCGTAGCAGAGAGTTAGACGGCGTGGACAGTGTCGCTCGATGGCTGTCAGACAATTTACCGGCCAAAGGTGATTTGACGGTAATGCACGGCGACTACAAAATTGACAATACTATGTACAGCAAAGACTTGCCTCCCAGAGTGCTGACGATTGTTGATTTTGAAATGACAACAGTGGGAGATCCGTTAGTTGATTTAGCGTGGGCGATAATTTTTTGGCCTGAAAAAGATAATCTAATTGCTATAGCTTCGCCTGACTCAGAGGGTGGAATGAACGCTGATTATTGTCAAACTCCCGAACAATTGATTCAACGCTACGCCGATAAAACAGGCAGGGATATGACGAGTTTTCAATGGTATCAGGCATTTGCTGCGTGGAAGTTGGGCATTGTGTTAGAGGCCTCTTATAGCAAGTATTTAGCGGGTGAATCTAAAAATCCAGGCCATGAGTTTTTCGGTTTTGTCGTCGATGAACTAATGAAACGAGCAAAACGGTTTGCTGTTTAATTGTTAGCGGCAGAACAAGAGGGCGTGTATTTTATGAATAGTTTGAGTGATATGTTTGATGTTGCAGGCAAGGTAGTGCTTATCACTGGCGGGAGCCGGGGTTTGGGTAAAGCTATGGCGCTAGAGTTCGGTCGCCGAGGCGCTTGTGTCGCTATCGCTAGTCGAAAAATAGCAGAGTGCGAAAAGGTTGCAGCAGAAGTGAAGGTATTGGGGGGGGATGCTATGGCTATCGCTTGTCATGTGGGCCAATGGGATAGTTTAGCGTTAGTTGTCGACAGCGTTATTGAGCAGTTTGGTCGCTTGGATGTATTAGTGAACAACGCCGGAATGTCGCCTGTGGCTCCTTCTTTATTGGAGACCAGTGAGGCATTGTTTGATAAAATTATTGATGTGAATCTTAAAGGCCCCACTCGTTTAACGGCGCTAGCTGCGACACAAATGGCGGCGACGGGGGGCGGTTCGATTATTAATATTAGTTCTCTAGCGTCGTTTAAGCCAAGTCCCTTAACGACTGTTTACAGTGGCGCCAAGGCCGGCCTTAACGCATTGACTGCAGCCAGTGCTCAGGAATACGCAGCGATCAATGTTCGGGTTAATTGTATCGTTTGCGGAACCTTTGATACTGATGCAGCGGCAGGATTTGTCCGCAATGAGGATATACTACCCGAGGTCATCAAACCTATTGCACAAAAGCGTGTGGGCAGGCCAGAAGAAGTGGTGGGTGCCGTTATCTACTTTTCTTCGGCTGCGTCGAGCTATACCACCGGTAGCTGTATGACGATTGATGGGGGTGTTGCTCCCTAGCAGTTTGTGAGCTGATATGTTACGACGGTTCCATCTAAAAGAGACGTAGTAATATTGTTTTATAAGCGTAGTGTTATTTAAAATAGAGCAGCTATTTTAAATAAACGCAAGCGCAAGGAAGAGATGAGTCGCTTGAATAAAAACTACCTATCTTTTTACTGCACTTAAATTTTAACTGATTTTAACGGGAGACATCGTATGACCACGGGTTTGTATTGTTTATTTATCGCCGTATTACTGCCTTACCTTATTGCCGGGAGTTCGGCCTATTTTCGAATCAAGCAATTCGGTGTGGTAAATAATCAAAACCCTCGCCAGCAAGCAGCGGCATTAGAGGGGGCTGGTGCTCGAATTGTTGCGGCGCAAGCCAACGCTTGGGAGGCGCTTCTAGTGTTTGCGTCGGCCTTGTTTATTGCTAATGTGTCGGGAGTTGATGCCTCTGTTGTGACAACCGCTTCCATTATATTTATTGTCGGTAGAGTGTTACATCCTATTTGTTATGTGGCCAACTTAGCCACATTGCGTAGTATTAGCTTTGTTGTGGCTATGGGAAGCTGCCTGTGGCTAATCGGCTCTTCGCTCTTCACTTAGCGTTTTATAGTTTAGCGAGTTAAATCAACCCCAAGCTTTTGGCAAATATTATCAACACGCCTAGCGGCGCGATAAAACGAATAACCACAAACCAGAGGTTGAATAAACCACCGCTAATTTCGCTAATCTCTTTGCGAGAGCGAGTGAACCCTAGCTTCCAGCCGACGAAGACGGCGATTAACAGTCCGCCCAGCGGCAGCATGATATTGGCGGTGATGTAGTCTAACTTATCAAAAACTTCTGTTGTGTAGATACTCGCGACTCCCCCTAGCCAGCAAAATAAAGCTAGACCTAGAGCGGCAGCAATTCGGTTAACGCCTAGTTTTTCCAGCCAGGCGATGCCGGGTTCGATCAGTGAGATAGACGAGCTAAGCGCGGCAATAGCGACCAGCAAAAAGAACCCGGCACCAAAAAATGCACCGTTCCACATGGTTGAAAAGGCAATGGGCAGGGTCTTAAACAATAAGCCTGGGCCAGAGGCGGGCTCTAGCCCGCTAGCAAAGACCAGTGGAAAAATAGTCATGCCGGCCACCAGGGCAATTAAAGTGTCGAGAAAGGCGACGGTAATTATTGCACTGGGAATAGAGGCATTTTGTGGCATGTACGAGCCGTACACCATCACTGTGCCCATACCCAGGCTTAGTGTGAAGAATGCATGACCCATTGCGATAAGAACAACATCCCCTGTTAGCTTGCTAAAGTCTGCGGTAAACATAAAACTTAGTGCTTGGCTGAACTCGCCATTTTCATAGGCGTAGCCGAGCAGCATGAGTAATAAAAGAAATAACATTGGCATCAGGATATTGACCGCTTTGCCAATGCCCTTGGTGACGCCTAATGCGACGATTAGTGCTGTGCCCGCCATAAATATCGAGTGCCACATCAGCTGCCGTCCGGTATCCGCAGACAGTGTGCTGAATCCCTCTGCTATATCTGCCGATGGCTTGCCGATATAGCTGGACGTTGCGCTCTGAAACACATATTCCAGAGCCCAGCCCGCGACCACGCTGTAATACATTAAGATCATGATACCGGCAGCTACACCCATAATGCCGATAAATGACCATGCCTTGCTAGCGTCAACGCTGCGGGCGTGTTTTAGCATCGCGTGAACAGGGTTCTCTCGGCCTTTGCGGCCTAGCATCGTTTCGGCAATCATGATGGGAACGCCAAGCAACAAAATACAGCCCAAGTACATTAATACAAAGGCGCCGCCGCCATTTTCACCGGCGATATAGGGAAACTTCCAGATATTGCCCAAGCCTACGGCTGCCCCGGTAGTGGCCATGATAAAAGTCCAGCGGCTAGTCCAAGTGGGGGTTTGCAGGGTGTTGGTCTCTGACATTATTAAGTCTTCTATGTTTTATCCAGGCGAGCCGCAATTTCGGTTTGGGCAATCGCGGATAGCGGGATCTAGTAGGGTTACTAACTAATAGTTAGGTCTTATTCAGGCTAAGTTTGTACTAAATAATAGACTTAAACAAAATTTGCAAAATTTTAGCGGCTTATTAGCCGCTTAACTACCGGGAATAATGCCTCTGTGTAGGGAATTCTTCCTTTATTGTCGTAGCGGCTTGTGTATAATCCCGCGCTGCTCAATTTTAAGCCTTTCTTATCCCCCCGATTTATGTTGGAGACTTCTTGTGACCCAGACGCTACGCACCGATCAGTTGCGGAATATTGCTATTATTGCCCATGTCGACCATGGTAAAACGACTTTAGTAGATAAGCTGCTGGAACAATCGGGTACGCTTGATCGCCGCGATCAGGGTACCGAGCGAATTATGGATTCCAACGATCAAGAAAGAGAGCGTGGGATCACTATCCTGGCCAAAAACACGGCGATCAACTGGCGTGACCACCATATTAATATCGTCGATACACCGGGGCACGCCGACTTTGGCGGCGAAGTAGAGCGGGTTCTGTCGATGGTGGACTCGGTGCTGCTATTAGTTGACGCGGTTGACGGGCCTATGCCGCAAACTCGCTTTGTTACTCAAAAGGCGTTTGCTCGGGGACTGAGCCCTATCGTCGTTATCAATAAGATTGATCGCCCTGGTGCACGTGCTGATTGGGTTATGGATCAAGTCTTTGATTTATTCGATCGTCTGGGGGCAACCGACGAGCAATTAGATTTTCCGGTGGTTTACACCTCGGCGATCAATGGCATTGCCGGTTTGTCCGAAGATGATATGGCGGACGATATGACGCCGTTACTGCAGTTGATACTCGATCATGTGAAGGCGCCTGACGTCGATGATGAGGGCGGATTTCAAATGCAAATCAGCTCGATGGATTATTCGAGTTATGTGGGCGTTATTGGTATTGGTCGAGTGACGCGTGGTCATATTAAACGAAATACACCGGTAGTGGTTGTCGATACAGA
>JAJRPK010000378.1 GCA_024280785.1 Gammaproteobacteria bacterium | reverse complement strand
CGACTCCATCGCCTGCTTCAAAACACACCACCTTGTATTCTTGCAGGCGATGTATCGCGTACATTCCCGAAAATCCAGCACCAATTATTACGATATCTACGCTTTCAAAACTCATCATGCACCTTTAACTAACTATTAATTTAAGCCTATGAACTGTTCACTCATCAATGTCATCGATATCATCAATATGACGGAGAACTGTAACTCTAAATAATAAAGTCACAACATCATTCAGAACATACCTCATTCGCTCACCAAACATGACAAAGGCTGCTTATTTCAACAATTGTTTATTGACCACCCATTGCTTATTGACCACCCGGCATCGGTATCAACACAGGCATCAACACCCGTATAAAATAACTACATAAGAAATCACATTTGACGCTGAACCCCTATTGACGATGTTATAGCCGCTCAACTTATCCGTTAAAGTCATAGATCAATTGACTCTACCCCAAATTAATGGCCAATACGATCAGAACCAGAGTCAGTGACTTTTATCATGCCTATCAAGCATCAGTTTTTATTGGTAAATTGTATCGATTAAGCATCCGCACAGGGGTACAAGACAATGGCTCAAGGCATGCATACTCATGAAGACGGCACCAAGACAGTTGGTAGTTTTTCACTTGAGGCAGCGAAGGTTCGCCCTGAATTAAGATCAGGAATCGATAAGCCTTATTTTGAATCTTTGTTAACGCAATTAAATGAAAATGGTTATGTCATCATTGAGAAGCTCATATCCACTGAGGCCGTAGAAAAAATCAAGGAAGAGATGCTGGGCTTCATGGAGTATGACGGTCGCAACGATTTTGAAGGCTATAAGACAAGGCGAATGTATTCTGTCATCGAACGAAGCTTTGCGTGCAACCCACTGATAGACCATCCTCTCATTTTAGCTTTACTCGACAGTGTATTAATGCAAAATTATCTGCTATCCCAGATGCAGGCAATTAATGTTTATCCTGGAGAAGTCCGGCAGCCTTTGCATCACGATGATAGTTTCTATCCCATTGCAAGACCACGCGCTCCATTGGGCGCGGCAACTATTTGGGCAATCGACGACTTCAAAGCAGACAATGGCGCGACCATGGTATTACCCAAAAGCCATTCATGGGGAGACCGACAACCTACAGACATCGACCCCGACGAACTCATTCCAGCCGTCATGCCAGCCGGCTCAGTCGTGTTTTTTCTCGGTACCACGTGGCACTGCGCAGGGGCAAATAATACTGATCAACCCCGTATGGCAGTGACCGCCCAATATTGTGAACCCTGGGCTCGTCAGCAAGAAAATTTTAGCCTGTCCATTTCAAAAGAAAGAGCAAAGCTTTGTTCTGATGAGATTCAAAGTATGCTGGGCTATAGCATGCTTTATCCATTTATCGGTTTTGTCAATGGGCGAGACCCTAAAAGGTTGTTGAAGTAACCGCACAGGATGCTTTCTGAAATCACTCAAAGGCATTTAAAAAAGGAAAATGGAAATGAAACTTGGTTTTATGTGCGGAACGGCCAATAAAGAGCCCAATAGTATCGATCAATTTATCGATGAAGTAAAAGCCGCTGAGGCGCTGGGTTTTGATCAAGCGTGGATGGCACAAGTGTTCAGTACCGACGCGATTACCATGATGTCGATTTTGGGTCGAGAGACCGATACGATTCGCTTAGGCACAGCGGTAACTCCGACTTATCCTCGTCATCCTACCACCATGGCTATTCAGGCATTAACCGCCAACGCGGCGTCCAAAGGCCGCTTTGATCTGGGACTCGGGCTTTCGCACAAAATAGTCATTGAAGACATGTACGGTCTTTCCTATGCTAAACCGGCAAAACACATGAAGGAATATCTCGAGGTTTTAATGCCTCTGGTGCGCGGTGAAGCTTGCTCTTTCCAAGGTGACGAATACCAGGTAAACGCTCGGATGAACGTACCCGACTCCCCGCCCGTCACCGTTATCGTGGCAGCCCTGGGGCCTAAAATGCTCGACATTTCCGGCAAACTAGCCGATGGCACGACTACGTGGATGACAGGGCCGCGGACGCTGGAAGAATTCACCATCCCCCGAATTAACAAGGCCGCCGCAGAGGCAGGAAAAGCTTCACCTAGAATTGTCGCTAGCTTCCCCATCGTCTTAACCCAACATGTCGAGGAAACGCGAGAAAAACTGGCCAAGCGCACCAAAGTGTACAACGACATTCCCTCCTATAGTCGAATGCTTGAGCGTGAGGAAAGCAGTCCAGGCGAGATAGCCATGATCGGAAATGAAGCCTCCCTACGCAAACAACTGCAACAGCTAAAATCTATAGGTGTAACAGACTTTAACGCTTTCTGCTTTCCTGTTGAAGAGGGTGCCGTAGAGCGAACTATGGCCTTTCTGGCAAGTGAGAAGTCAGCTATGCATGCCTGAGTGGCTTTATCCAACACGCCTAACGATATTGATAATAATTTCTTAAACGTTTCTGGACACTCGCTTTTACTGCTAAATATTTTAAGTTATTATTTTTCCTGAGGTGAGAATCGAGTGTCCTCTTGAGCGAGATCAATTAGACCAGAACTTGGTAAACTAAAAGTGTGCGCCCTCACCGTTCAGGGTTTATCTATTACAATTCATCGTTTACTCATCGTTATGCCCTCCGTGCACCTTGACCTTAAAGACGTTATTTGAAAGCTCGCGCCCTATGCTAGTGTTTCGACGGATAATGGTAGAAAGCCGAACTCGTTCTAATTTTTTTTGCTCTGATTTAGAAAAGGTTCTTTGATACCAGTATCGATCTCCAACACGCCTAACGATATTGATAATAATTTCTTAAACGTTTCTGGACACTCGCTTTTACTGCTAAATATTTTAAGTTATTATTTTTCCT
>JAJRPK010000011.1 GCA_024280785.1 Gammaproteobacteria bacterium | reverse complement strand
AGATTGAACCATCGCCCTTTCCAGTAGCGCCTAATGATCCGTATAGCTCAATCTGGAGGCATCCTATTTGATCAGCAATATTTATTTTCAACAACGGTCTAGCAAATAGCCTCGTTGACCACATAAATCTTATAGTTATGAGAGCTAGAGAGGCCAATACCAATATTAAAAAATACAAATATGCTGATCGCCATACGCTACCTATGAGTTCCTTGGTTTTACTGAGTAGCACCTCCTGCGAGCATGGTATTCTCAAACGTAACATCGATATTTTTAGAGAAAACTTTTATTGCCTATATTGATCTAGGTAAAGGGAATCACTGAGCACTTGTTTTATTCTGTAACGCTTGAAAGCTTTTAATTCCCTTAAAATGAGAATATTGATAAGTGTGGCACTCCTGTTCGCTAACGCATGCACCTATTCGGCAAATGCAAATCAGGCAGACCAGTTAAACCAACGCTGTGCACCCTGTCATGGGCTTTATGGTCAAGGCGCACCCGGTGAAAATATGCCACGTCTTGCAGGTCTTCCTGCGTGGTATCTGGCTAAAGCATCGAAAGACTATGTAAAAGATACTCGAAAAAACCCACTTATGATGGAAGTCTCAGGGCTTAAAGAGTTGACGGAACAGGAAATTGAATCATTGTCCGACTGGCTCTCAAAACAAGGCGTCGGTAAAGATCCCGCTTATGACATTAAAATGCTTAAGGGAAATACACAAGCAGGTGAAAAAAAGTTTCGCATGGATTGTGCAGACTGCCATGCAAAAGATGGTTATGGTAAGAAGAAAAAAGATGCCCCTCCCCTTGCAGGACAATATCCCGGTTATTTGCTCACCAGCATAAAGGCTTTTTTTCGTAAAGATCGACATCACGACAATGATCCAATCGACGATACATTCCACGATATATCCGATGCTCAATCGAACGACATTCTCGCCTGGACAGCGAGCCTAGATGATGTAAATCAGCAAGCAGATTATCAGTTCCAACCCACAGCTCTACCTAAGGTGATACCCGAGAATGCCGGGTTTAAGGTGAGTAGCGTGCAGCAAATGGTCATGAGTACCGTCGTCAAACAAGGCGTCACTATGCTGCAAGCCATCTCTGCTATGCGAGCCAAAGCCACTGAACTTGAAGTTCCGGAAATCCCTGAGCAACCTGATGAGTCCATGGAACTACCAATGGTCATAGACCTTAAATTCTGCGCGCCCCAGCATATCATCAAGCTCATTAGTGCTATGCCTGTCATCGCTAATTATGACCCGTGCCGCGTGACAATGGTAATGGATCCTGAGACGGGTTTACAATTAATGACCGTGAACTTGGATATGTTAACAAATGGCAAACAACTATCGACCGATGCACAGCGCATCGCCATGCAGATTAACCAAGATATGCTGGCAATTATTAGCGCTGGCGTAAATAGCTCAGACAAAACAACTCTGGTTGAACCTGCCCACAAATAACATTGAGCGACAAAAATAATCACCTGACTCATTTCTTATTATAGCCATTTAAACGATTCTTTTAGAAAGTCTATCCCATTTCCGGTGATATCCTTTCCATGTGAAAGAATGATGTTTTTTTTAATTTATGCTCAGGAACTCACATGGAATAACTTGATCAATCTGACGAGGATTTTTTCTCCTGCTTAAAAGACCACAATCGTTTCATAGTCTCAAAATTTCTCCTGAATTTTTTGGATACAACCCATCCCTATACATAAACTACTATGTGCCTCGTGAGATCATTCTAATCAGAAATAAAATTCCTGCGTCATAACGGTTAAACTTATTCTATGAACGCTCTTTAGTGGCCAACCGTTTTCGAAAACACATGAATAACAACCACACCTAGGATAATCAACCCCATACCAATAATGGCAGGAAAATCGGGTATTTCCTTGTATACAAATATTCCCGCTATGGCGATCAATACAATGCCAATCCCAGACCAAATCGCATACGTAATACCTATGGGTATAGTTCTTAGCGCCAGGGACATAAAATAAAATGCGATTCCATAGCCAACCACAACGACCAGGCTTGGAAGAAGATTAGTGAACTCTTTCGATGCCTTAAGCGCGCTTGTTCCTATGACTTCTGCGAATATTGCAATCGCTAAATATAGATATGCCATGTATTAATCAATTGAACATTATTAGAGATGATAAGTAAAGCGCGATACGTACATCCCGCATACACAAGTGGACTGAAAGTCCGGATACGGGTCGAAAAACCCGTTTAATCCTCAGTCCTGAAGTTATCGTCAACTTTAGGTTCGAAGTGATGATCCAAGTATTCTCTAATCATCTCTTCCGTCAATTCACCCGAGGTAACACAAAAGCAGCCTCGGGCCCAAAAATGTCTCCCCAATAACGACGCCTCAACTACGGAATACATTAAAATAGCTTCGCCGAACTACGACCTTTTATTCGACGCATGATCTCACTTGATACCGTATGACTGCCATAGCGATATTCCATCTCTTACCTCTTCATCTGGGGAAGAAATGAGTATCACAGATAAATCTGACCGCCTAAAGGCGGTGGCTTTACCTTTAAGTGAGACGAATAAAACGATACCATGCAATAGCTTTAACGCAAGGACTTATTTTGAAGATTTAAATGGCTGTTTTTTATTCGTAACAAGTAATATCAACACTATTAATGCCACTATTGACGAAGGAATACCTAATGAATAAATCTCATCTTTCAATAGTCTCTGCGACCGCTTTGGTTACTTCTACAACCGATTTCGTTGATATATTAATAGGCATTTACGGTTCTCGCTAAATTCAGTTAATGTGGAATGTTGCTGCATCTTATGAACAAATTGATGTAGGAACGATACAAAATGCGGGATACGTTTATTTAGTAGGTCAATACAGTCTTATCGGAAAACCAGGTTAACCATAGCGCTAGGCTCTGTTGATGATGGGCTCTGTGAAGGTGAGAATTTTACAGATGGCGGAGGCTGTAAATTATTCTGTGTAACTGCCTGTTTTAAATGTGCTCGATCAAGCGATCTTCAAATTCAATCATAAAACGATTCAACGCAGGTTTCCAATTCCGAATCGGCATCGTCCATTTCTTTGAGGCTT
>JAJRPK010000377.1 GCA_024280785.1 Gammaproteobacteria bacterium | reverse complement strand
TTTGTGCCGCTGCACTTTGATTATTGGAGAACAGTCGTTACTGCTATTAATCCTATAGCACGCAATAGCGTGATCGCCGCCAGCGATGTAAGAATCAATGAGATTAAGCTTACCCAATTAAATGGTAGCTATCTGACGACAACTCGGCAGGCCATTGGCCGTATAACGACCCGCCCAGTCGCCGCTGGCAAACCACTTAACCTGCAGTTTTTAACGGAACCGAAGTGGGTCAAGCGTGGGGATCAAGTCATCATCATTGCCAGTTCACACGGTGTCAGTGCCAAAATGCCCGGAGTAGCGATGGCAGACGGTAAAAAAGGGCAGCAAATATCGGTTCGAAATAAAGCATCAAACCGGCTTATCAAAGCAAAAGTAATAGCCCCCGGTAAGGTTTTAGCGTTGATGTAGCGCTACTTAGGTGTAGTCGCTTTACTTAATATGTAGTAGATGCATAGTATCTTGCCTTTGCATCGATACTTTGTACTTTATTTTCAACAACATAGAGCAAACAGGAAAAAGTATGAAATTTAGTCTATTAAAGACTCAAGTTTGAAGGATAATGGCCGATACTAGGTATATGCGAGTATTAAGCACAAAAGTCTCAAGGCTTAGGTGCAAAATAGAATACTCTCTTACATCTCGTTATTAGCCTTATGTAGTTTAAAGGTAGTTTTAATATAGTTAACAACTAGTAACGGGATGAAGATTCTCAATAGTTAGCAAGACTTAGCAATAAATATAGTGGATTAAACTGAAATGGTCACACACATCAACAATGTTACCTCAACGCAACCGGGCAAACCCCGGAACGGCGCTGGTGATACTGTTGGCGCATCGCAGACCAAGCAGGATTCCACTACGACCTCTCAACAAGCTGTAGCTCATTCAAACAGCGCATCATCCGATACGGTTCAACTCAGTGCTCAAGCACTTGAACTTAGTCGTATTCAGCAAGACTTAAAGTCTTTGCCCGAAGTCGATGAATCGCGAGTTGCCGAAATTCGAGAGCGAATCGCTAGCGGCCAATACGCGATCGACACTGATCAAATTGCGGCAAAAATTCTTGTCAACGACCAAGGCTTTAACATTTAGCGAGAATATTTGGTTTTGAATATTTACTGTGTTCTGCCAATACAATCGTTAAGTTAAGCAGCCTGTCTTCCTCCCCCTAGACATCAATTGGGGAAATCTAACATGGCTTTACAACAAACACCTGGTAACTCTAACGCTTCTAACTTGCCCGTCAATCAGGGCGTATTGGTTGCTTTGGCCAGTGAAATTTACCAATCTTTAGAGGCTGACAAACAGGCTCTGGACACTTTAGCAATACTGCTAACAGATGAGCGCACAATGCTCGAGAGTCGGGATCACAGCAGTATTGCTGAGTTTACCGATCGTAAATCTCTACTGGTTCAAGGGATGGAACAGCGTAATTCCGTCAGGGTCGGGCTATTGAATCAACAGCAAATGAGTACCGAAGGCGATCACTGGATAAAGGCTATAGAGTTATTAGCTAATGCCGCGAAATTACCTCTAATATCATTATGGAATGACATTGAAACGCAATTAGTCAGCTGTAATAAACAGCTGATGATCAATGAAAGAATTGTGGGTGGAATGAAAAACAGTGTGGGCCGTTTTTTGAATATACTGCGTGGGCAAACAGGTACTGGACAAACCTACGATGCAACGGGAAAAGCGAAAAACTTTTCTGATCATAGCCCTATCACCAGTGCTTAAAATAAGCCTAACTTATATCGAAGGATTTATGAGTATAAACTCGAAGGTTGATTCTTCGATTTAGGATGAGTTGTCGGGGTCGCCCGACGGCGAGGCACTTTTTTTCTACAGCAAAAGTATAGAAATTGCTTGCTGTGCACGTAGCGGACGTTGATGCGGGTTATAAAGTTAACTCTCAGACGCCGATAGAAATTCCATATTGTGCTAATAATACTAAATCTTCTGGCCGATCGATATCAGCAAGTGAAGGTAACAACGCGACCTTTAACTCCATTTCTTCCGCTATCGCTAATGTTGCTTCTAATACCTCGCTACTACCCCAAGGAATATTTGAAAATAACCCGGCTTCAGGCTTACGCATAGCAATCAGCACATACCCTCCGTCATTAGCCGCACCCAAAACAAGGTCTGCCTCAGATAATAAGCTATCGACGGCCAATTTAAGATAGTTTCTATCAATGGCCGGGCAATCCGAACCCACCAGTAACACCCAGTCAACAGAAAAATCGTTAAAACTTTCATCAAAGGCATTCTGCATGCGCTGCCCCAAATCCACCCCGTGTTGCGAATATAAACCCACAGAAAAATCATCCGTAATAAGATTTACCGCCGAATCCGATAGATCATCACAGTATAACTTTATCGGTGCCAATCGGCTTTGCACCAAATTGCTTAATACCTTTCGACTGAGCGAAACATGCAATTGGCACGCCCCCTCCTCGCCTAAAGTGGAAATCATCCGAGTCTTAACGCGGCCTGGCTTTGGCGTTTTCGCAAACTGAATGATACGGCCATGAGGATATTGAATTTCAATCATCTCAATAATACC
>JAJRPK010000376.1 GCA_024280785.1 Gammaproteobacteria bacterium | reverse complement strand
TGCGCCTATTTATTGGCACACTCACCCGGACGGCGGCGGTTACTGGGTTGTTAGTAGACATCAAGACGTTGTTGAAGTAGGTAAAGACTTTAAAACATTTTCTGCCGAACGAGGATTCGTTTTAGTCGACGATTTACCCGAAGATATTTTACCCATGGCTCAGGGGCAACTTTTGGGCATGGATCCACCGAAGCACGGTCCTATTAGGCGTGCCGTCATCACCCGATTCACCAAGAAATTGTTAGCCGAATTCGAACCTAAAGTTCGCTCAATCACCAACGATATTTTTGATAAGATAGAATCACGGATGGTTAACGGATCAGTCGATTGCGAATTTGTCGATGATGCAGCGGGCGACCTCCCCACTTCGGTTATCGGCTCACTTCTGGGTGTCCCGTCCGACATGTGGCGGCAGCTGCGTGATTGGTCTGACTTACAAACGTCTGCCAGTGATCCCGACATCGGCGGCACAGAAGAGGAAGTTAATCAAGCAAGCGTAAATATGGGTGCTTATGGCTATCAGCTAGCAGAGCAACGCAAAGGTGGCGATGGTGACGATCTAATTTCACTACTCATTAATGTAGAGATAGAAGGACATGCTGTAACCGAATTAGAGTTCGCCTCTCTCTTTGTTCAAATTACCGTGGCCGGAAATGAAACCACCCGTGGCTTAATTGCTGGTGGGATGTATGAACTTCTCAAAAACCCTCATTTTTATAAAGAGCTGGAAGAAAACCCTGAAAGATTGCCTCAAGCCATTGAAGAGATGTTACGTTGGACTTGCCCTTTACACTATTTTCGCCGCACCGCTACCTGCGATACGGAAATTGCCGGTCAAGCCATTAAAGAAAATGACAGAGTTGTGATGCTCTACTCTTCGGCCAACTTTGATGAGACCGTTTTCGATAAGCCCAATGAGTTTAATATCCATCGGGAAATCAATCCTCACTTAGCCTTTGGTTATGGTATCCACCTTTGCCTTGGTGCAAATTTAGCGCGACTAGAAACTCGGGTGTTTTTCGAAGAATTTTTTAAACGCTTTTCGGGAATAAAACTAACCGGCGAAGCTAAACGAATTAGATCTAATTTGGTTAACGGACTTAAATACATGCCAGTTACTATTAGCAAACGCTAGAAACGTTAGCTATTTTAAATTGCCTTGATACTACAACACTGCCCCTTACAAGAGAAAATTATTATGCAAAGATTTAAAGATAAAGTAGCCCTCATCACCGGCGCGGCTTCGGGCATAGGAAGAGCTACGGCCGTGCGTTTAGCCAGTGAGGGTGCATCTGTTCTCTGCGTAGACATGCAAGAAGGTGGGCTAAAAGAAACCGCCAAAATGATAAACGATGCGAGCACCACCACAGGGGGAAAGGCTGAGATACAATTGTGTAACGTCACCGACGAAGCTCAGGTTGCAGAAACGCTAGCTCGATGCATTTCGCTATTTGGTCAATTGGACTGCACTATCAATATGGCGGGTATTCTACGCTTTGATAAATTTGATGAAATTAAACTGGCCGACTTCGAACGAATACTAAATGTTAATGTTACCGGCACCTTTCTTGTTTGCCGGGATTCTATTCCCCATTTATTAAAAACCAAGGGCAATATCGTTAATGCTGCTTCAACATCGGCTCATTCCGGGTTACCTTGGGGTACGGTTTACAGTGCCTCAAAAGGCGCTGTGTTGGCAATGACGAAAAGCATTGCTATTGAATACTGTAAAGAAGGGCTACGTGCCAACACCGTTAGTCCGGGCGACATTATTTCGGGCATGTCCAGCCCCGACCTTCCCAAAGACGTAGATATGTCATTGATGGCGCGCTGCATGTCTCCCACCGGAAGAAGAGAGCCTGACGTCATCGCCAGCACAATTGCTCTACTAGCTTCTGAAGACGGCAAGCACATCACTGGTGAAGATATTCGAGTAGACGGTGGTACGCTTTCTTAGACTGAAAGTCTTCTGCAATCCTCCAGGGTTTGCAGAAGACTTCTCGATCGCTTAAATCGTAGAGCTAAGCTCTTGCGCAAGCGTTAGTGCCAAGCACTAAAATGACATCCAGAATAATATCAAAAATACCGGCCAATCTATTTAACCCGCTCCAAGATCATAACCGGAACCTCACGGCGACCATCTATTCGCGCTTTATACTCAGCGTAACCCTCGTACATTGCGTCTAAGGCTGGCCATAACCGCTCTTCTTCTTCGGGTGTGGCATGACGCGCTACATACGAGTTCCTGTTGCCATAAACCTGGCAATCAACGGCGGGGTTCGCCACCATGTTTTTATACCAAATAGGCAGTGTAGACATACCGCCTTGAGTTGCTACGACGACGACATTTTCACCGTCTTCAATAAACAGCAAAGGTATCTTGCGAGTTTTTCCCGTTTTTCGCCCAGTGATTGTAAACACTGCAACGGGCGCACCTAAAAAAGTATTCCATAACCGACCATTCGAAATACTATAAACCCATGCTTGCCAAGTTCCGATATTTTTTATAAAAAAACGACCAAATTTTTCCTGGCCGGGAGTAAACGGTTTTACTTCTTCTGTCATTGGAATGCTCTCTCGTTTGCGAATGTGATGAACAGTTTTATTGATCGCCCTAGCGATAGTTACTGCTTTATGATTTATAGCAGACTATCATAAAGCAGCGGCTCGCAGAAGAAACCTCTGGTGCTCGATTGACGGGCGAGGATAGAGGATAGAGGATAGAGGATAGAGGATAGAGAGAAATTGCTTAAACTCCGCAAAGAAGTCAAAAAACTTCTAATCGAGAAAGAAATCTTAACAAAAGTTAGCGGCTAATGCCTAAGTTGAATTTAGTGTGTAGCCAACGTAAGCCGCCAAGAGGATGACTGCATCATAGTGATCGTGGCTCCCAATACTCTAGCAGAACCTATCGCAAACAACTGTCTAAATATGGCATGCGCAGCTCTATGAGTGGTACGAGCAACTGTTACGACAATGACGTTAACGAATATATCCGTTACTATAATGGAGCCAGACTGCACTCAACATTAGGCTATATAAGCCCAAAGGTGTACGAAAAATCTCAAATTAATGTGTGCAATTAAACCAATCTAGAACATTGTCGATAAATAGCTTTAAATTAATTAAGTTTTTTAGATATAGTTGAAAAAATGGTTAAGAAAAAAAAGCAGTCCACGCGAAAGTCTAAGACCAATAAAAATAATGCGCTCAGTATCGAACAAGCCATTAAGGCCCACGTCGACGGCAATCTCACTCGAGCTGAAAAAGAATACCTGACCATACTAACCAGCGAGCCAAATAATTATGTCATCGCGGGCAATCTCGGTACGCTATATCTAGCCACGGGACGCTTTCAAAAAGCCGCCAGGATATTGGCAAAAGCCGTAGAAATTAAACCCGATTACGCACAGTCTCATTCCAATCTCGGTAACGCGCTACAAGCATTGGGGCAATTGGATCAAGCCATCCTATCTTTTCACACTGCCGTTTCCTTAGAGCCTAAAACTCCTGAGTGGCACTTTAACCTAGGTAACGCGCTGTTCGCTCAAGAAAAAACAGCCGACGCCGTTCTCTGTTACCGCTCGGCTATTAATCTTAGAGACCATTACCCCGAGGCCTACACTAATCTAGGGAATGCCCTGAAGCAGCAAGAAAAGCTTGATGACGCAATAACATGCTACCGAGCCGCCATCAAACGACAGCCTCGCTTTACAAGTGCTCACGCCAATCTTGGCATATGCCTCCAAGAACAAGGCCATGGCGAAGAGGCGATTCAATGCTATCGCAGAGCACTCTCGTTGCAAGCTAACAATCCCGAGGTTCATTGCCATTTGGGTAACGCGCTGACCGAGCAAGGCGAACTAATTGAAGCTATTCAATGTTACCGCAACGCTATTAAGTATAAGCCAGACTTTCCCGGCGCCCACTACAACCTTTCTATGACTCTACTTCTAAACGGTGAATGGCAAGAGGGCTGGCACGAATACGAATGGCGACTTAAGCGCCAGCTAAATAGCGCGGTCAATAACCCCAATACAGTAATGTGGGATGGTGATTTCGCATTTCGACGAGAACTGATTTTATCGGCCGAACAAGGTTTAGGCGATGTATTTCAATTTATGCGTTACGGTATTTTACTTAAGCAGAAAATGCCTCACGTCTCTATATCCGTGCCTGATAAGCTAGTAAAAATTATTGAACAGTGCAAAATATTCGACCGCGTATATTCGCAAAGCGATCCTGAGTTAGTTATTGATAACGACGCTCAATGGGTTCCCATGTTATCCGTACCAGGCCTTCTAGGCGTCCCTGACAATGCCGATACTGAACCTCTCTCTTACATTCAGTCCAACCCGAGTAAAGATGCGCAGTGGAACAAGGTGATTCACACCACCGAATCATTTGTTGTTGGTATTAACTGGCAGGGCAACCCGAAAACAGAACGAGGAACACTTCGCGGGCGGTCATTTACACTGGCCGAGTTTGCTCCTCTTGCACAAATTGACGGAGTTCAGCTTCTTTCATTACAAAAAGGTGATGGAGCCGAACAGTTAGAAGACTGCTCATTTCGAGACAATTTCATCTCTGGTCAAAATAAAATTAGCGATGTTTGGGACTTTATTGATACAGCCGCAATCATGATGAACTGTCATTTAATTATCACCTCCGATACTTACGTTGCCCACCTTGCCGGGGGGCTCGGTATTCCCTGTTGGATTTTACTGCACAAAATTCCCGAGTGGAGATGGGGATTAGCGGGCGAAAAATCTCGTTGGTATCCAAACATTCGATTATTCCGCCAGCATCGTGACGGAGATTGGGCAGAACTCATGCAACGCGTTACCACCGAATTAAAAGAATACGATTTTACTTAACATATTGAGAGCTAGCACCATGACCACGCCAACTATTGTTATTAAAGCGCCCATTTCTGTTGGCGAGCTTATCGATAAATTAACCATACTCGAAATAAAGCAAGAGCGAATAAAATCGGCTGAAAAACTGATTAAGATTAATCACGAGCATAAAAACCTTATTGATATTGTTAGGTCAATTGATATCGAAGCGATCTCTCAGCAAAAATCTGATTTATTAGGAGTCAATAAATCTCTGTGGGTGATCGAAGATAACATTCGCCTTTGTGAAAAGAATATGAGCTTTGGCGCTGACTTTATAAGTCTTGCACGATCGGTTTACAAAGTTAATGACCGGCGGGCATCGCTAAAACGGGAGATTGATCACCTGATGAATTCGGATTTATCTGAGCAGAAGTCTTATGAACCTTATGACTAATTTTAAGTAGATAGGGTTTAGTGGCTATCGAAATTGGTTTAGGATTTATATTTGATAATTTTTTCTTCGATTAGAAGTGATTTGTCGGGGTCGCCCGACCGCGACCCACTTTTGTCAACGGTGCTTTCACTGCATCCCTTAGTTTCTAAACTCTTTTCGGCTTCAATCAAGGCCGCACGAACAGATTGAAGCTCAAGACCCTCGCTCTCCCACGCCTGCCGCCCACAAAAAATCTCACTATCATTCCGATTTCCCGACTCATCTGACCTGTTCCATGCTGAGCCCGCCATAGTTTAACGGATACTTTAATTGGGGACCTGTACTTTATAAGGTAGAATAATAAGATTACTTATTTTAAAGAATATCTCTCGGGAAAATACATGCTACAACTGGGTAAACATAATTGCTTAACGGTGATTGAAGTAGTAGCAGATGGTTATTATGTGAGCGAAGATGATAGTCCAACGGAAAAACTCTTCTTGTCGGCTAAAGAGGTTCACAAAGAAAGCGTTAATCAAAAAAAAGAAAAGGGAGTAGGTGATCAACTAGACGTATTTTGCTATAAAAACGCTGATGGCAGTTGGGTAGCAACGATGGAAGCACCGTTAGCTCAAGTGGGTGAGTGCGCTTATTTAGAAGTACTGACAGTGAATGATCACGGGGCATTTTTAGATTGGGGCTTACCCAAAGACTTGTTATTGCCTTTTTCTGAACAGGCTTACCCGGTGAGAGAGGGTGGCCGTTATGTAGTGTGTATCTTTGTTGATAAAAGTACTGATCGTATTGCGTGTAGTACGGTATTGCATGAACACTTAAGTGAAGAGGGTGGTGGATTTCGTCCCCGTCAAGCGGTTGATTTACTGATCGCAGGCAAGTCTAAGCTCGGTTATAAAGCCGTTATTAATGGCGAATATATTGGGCTTATTTTTCATGAAGATTTAAGTCAACCCTTAAAGTTTGGTGAGCGTATGCAGGGTTGGATTAAATCGATTCGTGACGATGGAAAGATCGATTTAAGTATTAATTCCTTAGATAAACAATCGCGCAATGAACTCGATGAACGAATACTTGCGCATCTAAAAAACGTAGGTGGACGTGCTGCACTTTCGGATAAAAGTCCACCAGAAGAAATTTTTCGTGTTTTTAAAGTCAGTAAAAGAAATTTTAAGCGCTCAGTCGGTAACTTGTATAAGCAGCGTTTAATTCGTATTGAATCTGATGGGATTGAGTTGGTCTGATAGGATACAAAGATCTTAAGGCTCAGAACCCTATGTGGAGACTGTGTCTTGTAATCATTAGTCTTTGCCGAGAATAATGTGCTTTGGCTTCGCTCTTCGCCTTCAACGAAACGCTTCCAAAAATAAAAAGCCCGCTCAAGGCGGGCTTATTTATTTTGGTACGACCGAGTGGATTTGAACCACCGACCCCCGCCATGTCAAGGCGATGCTCTAACCAACTGAGCTACGGTCGTACAGTAACTGTTTTTAAATCACTAATTTACCCATCCAGTAGCCAGGATCGTAATCAGCGGGCCGCTATTATACGTATCCGCGCTGAAGCTGCAAATGCTTCTTAACTTACAAATGCTCGCTGTTTTAACACGGTTAACTGATCGCGAATTTTAGCCGCTTCTTCAAACTCTAAATCACGCGATCGCTGATACATTTCTTCTTCTAAGCCTTTGATTTTTCTAGCCAAAGCTTTTGGTGATAAGTCTTCAACGGAATCGGCATAATCAGCCATAGACGGCTCCGCAACTCTTTGACCCCGCCCTCTGGATCGCGATTTTCCTTTTGAATAGGCCCCTTCCATAATATCTGTAACACTCTTGCGAATGCCTTCAGGCGTAATACCGTGCTTTTCATTGTATTCCTTCTGGATTTTACGCCGACGATCAGTTTCATCAATCGCTCGCTGCATCGATCCCGTAATCTTGTCCGCGTATAAAATAGCTTTGCCATTGATGTTTCTCGCCGCGCGTCCAATGGTTTGTACTAACGAAGTCTCTGACCGTAAAAACCCTTCTTTATCCGCATCGAGTATCGCCACCAATGATACTTCGGGCAAGTCCAAACCTTCTCTGAGCAGGTTAATCCCCACCAACACGTCAAACTCCCCAAGGCGTAAGTCGCGAATAATTTCAACTCGCTCTACGGTGTCAATATCCGAATGCAAATAACGAACTCGCACCCCATGCTCATCCAAATATTCCGTTAGATCCTCGGCCATTCGTTTGGTCAAGGTGGTCACTAACACTCGCTCATTTTTTGCAGCACAAATATTTATCTCTGACAACAAGTCATCAACTTGTGTCGTCGCACCCCGTATTTCTATTTTGGGATCTAGCAAACCCGTTGGGCGTACTAACTGTTCTACGACATCTGCACCGCGCTCCTTTTCATATTTACCCGGCGTTGCCGTAACATAAATACACTGTGGCGCCAGACTTTCCCATTCATCAAACCTCAACGGTCGATTATCCAATGCCGATGGCAATCGAAAACCGTACTGAACCAAGGTCTCCTTTCGTGATCTATCACCCTTGTACATAGCACCAATTTGCGGAATAGTCACGTGTGACTCATCAACCACAACTAACGCATCGTTAGGTAAATAATCAAATAAGGTGGGGGGTGGCTCGCCCACTTTGCGGCCTGAAAGATGTCGCGAATAGTTTTCTATGCCGGTACAAAACCCTAGTTCGCGAATGAGTTCTAAATCATACTTGGTCCTCTGACCCAAACGCTGCTCTTCCACCAACTTATTGTTTTGCTTTAATTCAGCTAAGCGCTCGTGCATCTCGGCTTCGATCAGATCAACCGCTTTCAATATTTCACTTCTAGGCGTCACATAATGTGATTTAGGATAAATGGTGTAGCGCGGAACTTTTGACAGTACCTCGCCCGTTAGCGGGTCAAAGATACTCAACTGCTCTAGCTCATCACCGAATAAATCCACCCGAATCGCATCGCGCTCGGATTCAGCGGGAAAAATATCGATAACATCGCCCCGTACTCGAAAAGTGCCTCGAGTAAAATCGATATCATTACGAGAATATTGTAGCTCGGCCAAGCGATTAAGAATATCGGGCTGTTTGTAGTGATCACCCCGGCGCAAATGAAGAACCATTTTTAAATAGGAGTCGGGATCACCCAAACCATAGATGGCCGATACTGTCGCCACAACTACAGCATCAGGCCTCTCCAGCAGCGCCTTGGTCGCCGATAAGCGCATTTGCTCGATATGCTCATTGATCGACGAGTCTTTCTCGATAAAGGTATCAGAGGCGGCCACATACGCCTCGGGTTGATAATAATCGTAATATGAGACGAAATACTCGACCGCGTTATTAGGAAAGAATTCGCGAAACTCGCCATACAGTTGCGCTGCCAGCGTTTTATTGTGAGCCATCACGATAGTCGGCCGCTGTAGTTGGGCGATGACATTAGCGATCGTATAGGTCTTACCTGAGCCTGTAACGCCCAGCAGCACCTGTCCTGCCAAACCGGCGTTGACGCCTTTGACTAATTTTTCAATGGCCTGTGGCTGGTCTCCAGCGGGGCTATAAGGTGCAACAACGGTAAACGATTTAGACATGAGAAGGCGATTTGAGTCTTAATATAGGTTCTAAATTTCGAACCGTTAATCATACGGGCAGACGGCAAGATGATAAAGCCCCTTTAGTACTCTGCTGGCGTATGGCATTAATACTAAACAGGGCTTGACGAGGCCTTGGCAGCCCATTAATATGCCGCCCCTTGACTGCATTCGCGCTGCCTTTTGTGTTCTGATTGTGTGTACCAACCAAGCACCGACAAAAAGCGAACTCGCTGGCAAGACGCGAAATTTTGGTCTAGGTTTAAACAAGAGTTCCGGCTCTTGGTCTAATCTTCGATTCTAATAAGCAAGCAAGAAAACAAGGTTACGGTGATACCCAATTCGTTTCGATACTCGATAATAGAATAGGTAATCGCTTTAAACCCCGGTTACAATTCCGCCTTAGCTCAGTTGGTAGAGCAAATGACTGTTAATCATTGGGTCGCTGGTTCGAGCCCAGCAGGCGGAGCCAAATTCTAGTTATATATTAAAGGGTTGCATTAGGCAGCCCTTTTTGTATCTAGCGTCAATAAAAATAGGTAGCAAATAAGTAGCAACCAAGCTACAAAAAACACCCTGCCTAAGAGGCAGGTCACAGGTTCAAATCCTGTCGGGCGGGCC
>JAJRPK010000375.1 GCA_024280785.1 Gammaproteobacteria bacterium | reverse complement strand
CCGGAAAATTCGTGAGGATATCGGTGTCGAGTGTCGGGGTCTATACCGACCTCTATGAGTACATCGACAACCTGTTGTTGTCGCGATGCGGGATCACCAATGTTGTGAATCTCAAGGCCTTCTCTAACAATCTCTTCGACTGTCATCCTCGGGCTAAGGCTGCCGTAGGGGTCTTGAAAGACGATTTGAAACTCGCGTCGCAGAGGCCGTAATTGCTTTTGTTTAAGTTGATTAAGGTTTTGGCCATTAAAGCTAATTCTCCCTTCACTTGTAATTAAACGCATTAATGCCATGCCAACGGTGGTTTTCCCCGAGCCGCTTTCACCGACAATTCCTAACGTTTCGCCTCGATTGAGCGTTATCGAGATATCGTTGGCAGCTTTTACGTAGTCGATGACTCTTCCCAGTACCCCACCGTGTATCGGGTACCAGACCTTTAGTGATTCTGTAGAAAAGAGCTGATCGGAATGAGTGCATTCAGCGGGAGAGCCAACCAGCTCGGCGGCTAACAACTGCCGTGTGTATTCGTGGGCAGGATGGCTAAAAACAGTTTCTGTAGGGCCTGACTCGACTATTTCGCCCGCTTTCATCACACAAACAGTGTCGCTGATTCGTTGCACAATCCCCAGGTCGTGGGTAATAAACAAGATGGCCATGTTGAACTTGGTTTGCAGTTCTTTTAGTAAAGTCAAAATTTGTTGCTGAATAGTGACGTCTAGTGCAGTAGTGGGTTCGTCGGCGATAAGGATGTCAGGTTCGTTAGCGAGAGCCATCGCAATCATCACCCGTTGACGCTGCCCACCCGACAGTTCGTGAGGGTAGGCGCAGATCTTTTGTTCGATGTCTTTGATGCCTACTAGAGCTAATAATTCCGCGGTACGCTGATTGGCCTGCGGAAGCCTTAGGCCACGGTGCAGCATAATGACTTCGCTGATCTGATCGCCAACACGGTGCAAGGGGTTCAGAGATGTCATTGGCTCCTGAAAAATGATGCCTACCTGATTGCCACGGATAGCACGCATATCTGAATCATTTATATTGGCGATATTTTTATCACCAATATAAATAGCTCCTTTGATCCGGGCGCTGTCAGGTAATAGTTTTAATAGTGATAAAGCCGTAACAGACTTTCCCGAGCCACTTTCACCGACAAGCGCGAGTGTTTTTCCTCGTTGTAAGGAAAACGATACATTCTGCACCGCCGCAGTGACTTGCTCACCATTTTGAAAACTAATGGATAAGTTATCGGCGCTAATAGCGGGGCTGTCAGTTATCTCGATTTCTGTCATTGTCTAATGAATTGTAGTCAGCATGTTGATGGTTTCTTACACGTTTAATGTTTTTCGGGGGTCAAAAGCATCTCTAGCGGCTTCGCCAACAAAAACCAGCAACGATAAGGTGAGCGATAGTGCGACAAAGGCCGTTAAGCCCAGCCACGGTGCCTGCAAATTATTCTTGCCTTGTTGAATCATCTCGCCG
The DNA here is from genome assembly GCA_024280785.1 of Gammaproteobacteria bacterium. GTDB lineage: Bacteria > Pseudomonadota > Gammaproteobacteria > Pseudomonadales > UBA7434 > UBA7434. The sequence goes on along the minus strand of JAJRPK010000375.1, from coordinate 1,355 downwards.
AGCGATGGCGATCCGGGCGGCAAGCCAAAACCTAAAAAATCTAACGAAGTTAGTGTGGTTATTGAACCCGTTAAAATAAACGGCATAAAGGTTAATGTCGCGATCGCGGCGTTAGGTAGCATGTGCTTTGCCATTATTTGATGGTTAGCCATGCCAAGGGCACGGGCGGCCGTGACATATTCAAGATTTCTTGCGCGTAAGAATTCCGCCCGGACTACGTCGACCAAGGCCATCCAGCTAAACATTAAAAGCGTGAGCAATAGCCAGCCAAAATTTGGCTGGATTATGCTAGAGAGAATGATTAATAAGTACAGTGTGGGCAGGCCGGACCATACTTCAATAAATCGTTGGCCAATCAGATCGGTTAAGCCGCCATAGAATCCCTGTATGGCACCGATAACAACGCCTATGATCGAACTGACAATAGTCAGTGATAGCCCAAAGGCAATAGCGGTGCGAAAACCATAAATTAATCTTGCGACGACATCTCTGGCTTGATCGTCGGTACCTAACCAGTTTTGTGCCGAGGGAGGGGACGGCGCTGGGGATTCTAAGTCATAATTGATGGTATCGTAGCTAAACCTAACGGGAGGCCAAAGCATCCAGCCATCTTTTTCTATGAGCTCTTGTAGGTAAGGGTCACGGTAGTCGGCGGCAAGGTCTAGGTCTCCACCAAATTCTGTTTCGTTGTATTGCTCTGCAATGGGGAAGTACCACTGGCCTTTATAATGAATAGTGATAGGTTTGTCATTAGCAAAGAGTTCGGCAAAGCCGGTAAATACAAATAAGCATAAAAACACAATGAGTGAATAGTAGCCGCGTTTGTTAGCTTTAAAACTATTCCAGCGTCGTCGATTGAGAGGCGTGGTAATTAAATAGCGACTGACTGTATTCATTGCTCTTTAATATTCCCTGCTGGAAAAATCGATTCGAGGATCAATTATTCGATAGGTTATATCACTTATCAGTTTAAACGTTAGACTAATCAGAGTGAAAACAAACAAGGTGCCAAATACCACAGGATAATCTCGATTGATGGCAGCTTCAAAACCCAATAGGCCCAGGCCGTCTAAGGAGAAGATAACTTCAATTAATAGAGAACCGGTAAAAAATATACCGACTAAGGCTGCTGGAAACCCTGAGATAATAATAAGCATTGCATTCCTAAAAACATGACGGTAAAGAATGTTATGCTCACTCAAACCCTTGGCTCTTGCGGTGACCACGTAATGCTTGCGAATTTCATCGAGAAAGGAATTTTTAGTAAGCATGGTAAGCGTGGCAAATCCGCCAATGGTCATCGCGGTGACTGGTAAGGCAATGTGCCACAAATAATCCAATACTTGTTTGAAGGG
>JAJRPK010000374.1 GCA_024280785.1 Gammaproteobacteria bacterium | reverse complement strand
CAGCCCCTACACCGGCGGCGCTATTCTCGGTGATCGAATAAGAATGACACGCCACACTCTGGATCCAGACGTGTTTATTCGTTCCATCAGCACCCGTGGTCAGGCCGGTGGGCTGTCTCGTTCAACTCATGATGCTTGCCTGGTGTTGGATGCGATGAATTATGATGTGGTGTTAGTGGAAACCGTTGGCGTCGGGCAGGACGAAATCGATGTGGTGGCGTTGGCGCACACTACCATTATTATTGGAGTGCCGGGTCTCGGGGACGAAGTTCAGGCCGTAAAGGCGGGATTGATGGAAGTTGGTGAAATCTTTGTGATCAACAAAGCGGATCGTGAGGGTTACGAGGCTACTCGTCGTCAATTTGAGCTGATGCTGCATTTGCGAGAAAATGCAGCACCGGAAAAGCCGCAACACTGGTCGCCGCCATTATTACGCGCGGTGGCCACTCGAGCAGAGGGTGCGGCCGATATTATCGATGCGTTAGAGGCTCACCGCGACCATCTTATCCGTTCGGGTGACTTTGAGCGACGTTCAGGTCTGCGTGAACGAGAACATTTGTTAGCCTTGTTGCGCGAGGGTGTAATGGCGACAATTCAGCAACAGCTTGATCCCGCACTGCTATCCCGCGTGGAAAGCCGTGAGCTGGACCCCTATACCGCTGCGCAAACTTTGTTAAAAAAATGGCAGAGAAATAACCGCGGATAAAATAATTGAAGATATTGGTTTGGTGGGAGCGGCTGTAGCACCGATGGTATTACAGCCGATTTAATCTGTTAGGTTATGAGTTTGGCAAATATATATTTCAGCTTATTCGCCGCGAAGTTTTTGTATGGCTTTCATGGCGTATTTGTCGTCGGCGGGGTCTTCAGGTATGGGAAAGCTGATTCTTTTAGTGAGGCCGCGGTATCTTTCGATTAATACGTCGGCAATGTCATCGTAAGTTCCACGAGGCACAAATTCCCCTAACATCTCGTCACTAAGGATATTGCGCATTTCATCCCAGTTGCCCGATCGAGTCATATCCAATAATTGCTGTCCCTTATCTTGCCAGCCAAATAATTCCAGGCTCGGCCAATAGGCGGGCGTGGAGTATAAAAAGCCTAACATGCTGCGTTGTTTTTCCCACTCGCTAGCAACGGTGGCTTCGTCTTTACCCGTTGCTAATAGAGGGCCTACAACGAGTTGAAAATCATCGTCATTCCGGCCGGTTCGCTCAAATCCAGCTTGTAATCTGGGAAGGCAAACTTCTCGAATGTAGCGAGGAGGGCTATTAGTTGGGTGGGTGATCATGCCGTCCGCAATAGCGCCGACCATCTTTGTCATTGCGGGGCCAACGGCACCGGCCAAAATAGGGATGTCGGGATGATCGATAGGCCCGGGATTAAAGAACGGTTGCAGCTTGGTGAACTGATAATGTTCACCTACAAAATTTAATCGTTCACCGGTTTGGAATGTATGAAATATAGCTTTGAGGGCTTGCATATATTCTCTTAGCTGCGGGACGGGTGAGTCCCAGCGGGCACTGTAGCGTTTTTCAATATTAGCTTTCACTTGGGTGCCAACTCCGATTTCAAAGCGTCCTTTTGAGAGTTCTTGTAAATCCCATGCAGCAACGGCGACGACCATTGGGCTGCGGGGAAAGGCTACCAATACACCGGTTGAAACGACCAATTTCTTGGTGGCATTGAGTGCAAGTGCAGATAGCAATAAGCCATCGTGTACTGCGTCAGGGACTTGAAGTCCACTAAAGCCCATGGCTTCTGCACGTTTAGCGTGCTCTCCTATGGCAGCAGGTGACATGGTTTCGGGGGTGGTGGCGAAGACTTCAAACATGGTGGCTCCGGTAGTGGTTAGCTGAGAGTGGTCATGAGAAATAGCGGCACGTAGGCAGCCGAGGTTGCTATTATACTAAGTCTTGCTTATTATAAGCAAGACTTAGTATTTGTGTCATCATGAGAAAGATGAACATTCGGGCGGTCGTTTTATTCTTGACGGCTGCTGTTTTTGGCGGTTGCCCTTAGCGACTGGTTCAGGTGACGGTTCATGATGACCATTGTTCTTTACGACGAGCTAGAGATTAGATGAAGCTTAACGAACGCAATGACATAGGCCAACTATTAATGCTGGCCCATCGTGATTTTCATACTCGTCTGGGGGCTGAGCTTAAATTAATGGGGGTGACAGAAATATCATCCGCACAAGGAACGGTCATGACCCACATTTTTTATCGGGGGCCTAGCAGGATGGTAGATATCGCCGAATTTAAAGGGGTGAGGTCCCAGTCGCTATTGAAGGTGATCAACGAATTAGAGGTTTTATCATACGTTCGACGAATTGCCGACGATAGGGATTCCAGAGCCAAGCTGATTGAGTTGACATCGTTGGGGCTACAGCATATGGAATTTTTGTCTGATGCAACTGAACGTGTTTGGCAACAGTATGTTGAAGATGTGGGTGCCAACACGACTAAACAGGTGTTTAGTGGATTGCGTAAAATTCTGATTAATAAATCCTAAACTCTTGGGAAAAACAGGTTCACCAATAAATTTCGTTAGCAAATGATTAAGCGTTCACCAAAGATGGATTTAACCGAGATAAAATTATGAAACGAAAAACAGCTTTTATTACTGGCGCAAGTCGAGGTATTGGTGCCGAATCAGCGGTGGCTTTGGCTAAGGCCGGTTGGAACGTTGCGATAACGGCACGAACGCTCGTCGATGGTGAGAGCCAAGATTACGTAATGGGCCGCAAAGTGTTGACCGGTAGTTTAGAAGCGACGGCCGCAGCCGTGAAGGCCGTAGGTGGCGAAGCATTGTGTTTGCGCGGAGATATTCTAGAACAGGCTGGCATGGTTGCTGCGGCAACAAAGGCACTGGAGCATTTTGGCAGTATAGATTTATTGTTTAATAACGCAGTCTATCAAGGGCCGGGCAATCAAGAATATGTACTCGATGTGACAAATGAACAGTTGCAAGCGATTTATCAAGGCAATGTGTTTACGCCATTGGCACTAATAAAAGCGATAATGCCCAGTATGATCGAGCATAAAACAGGAATTATTTTGAATATGGTGTCGTACACTGCATTCAACGACCCCCCTGCTCCGGCGGATAAAGGCGGCTGGGGATTTGCCTATCCTTCATCCAAAGCGGCATTTGGACGGATGGCGGGATCGCTTAGAGTAGAGCACGCCGATGCAGGAATTAAAGTCTTTAATATTGAACCCGGCACAGTATTTACTGAAGTAATGAAGGCCTCTGGTATTGACGAAGAAGTGATGAAGCGCTTTAAAGCCTGTACGCCACAAAGCATTGCGGCTGTTGTGGCTTGGTTGGCAGAAAATGAACCGTTAGAAGAGTGGAATCCTAACGATATTCTTCGCGCGCCGGCTATCGCGAAACAGTTAAAGCTGTTAGGGGTTGAGTCATTATTGTCGTAAAGAAAAATGTTGTCGTAAAGTAAAAATATTTTTGGAGTAATAGATGAATAAAGTGTTGTTAGAAAAGTTTGAAGGCTACGCAATAGTGACGTTAAACCGTCCCGATAGTATGAACGCTTTGTCCCGCGAGCTAAGAGAAGATTTTGTTCTGGTATTTGAAGAGTGCCAGCGAGATGAAAATATTAGAGTGGTTGTGGTCACCGGCAAAGGGCGCGCTTTTTGTGCCGGCTTTGATTTGAAGGAATTGAGTAATCCCGATGCAAATGCGGCAGAGACAGGGGATAACATCATCGCACGTGCAGTAGAAGGATTTACTGGGCCGGTTATCGGTGCGATTAATGGCCATGCGATTACGGGTGGTTTTGAACTGGCTTTAGCATGTGATGTGATTATTGCTTCTGAGAATGCTCGTTTTGCCGACACACACGCCCGAGTGGGGATTTTACCTGGTTGGGGCTTGAGTCAGCGTCTACCGAGATTAATTGGAATATCGAGAGCTAAGGAATTGTCGTTAACGGGAATGCCATTATTTGCTCAGCAAGCCTATGAGTGGGGTTTGGTTAATCGAGTGGTCGCGGCCGATGAGCTATTAGATACCGCCGTCAATATTGCAAAAGAAATGTGTGCTTGCGTACCGCATATTATGCGTGAATATAAAAAACTGATTGATGATGGTTTTAGCATGCCGTTTAATGAGGCAATGATCTACGAAGAAAAAATTGCAATCGCGTCGGCAAAGCAGGCTACAGGGGCTAACGTAGCCACTCGGCGCGAGGAGGTTGTCGGTAAAGGGCGTAGCGAGAAATCTATCTAAATAAGGCACATATCAATCCGGGCTTTAGTGTGCGAGGGTGGGTGACAAATATGTTGTTGGTCGAGACCCCTTGCCAGACAATGAGGTTCTTCGTGGCGGAAGTAATGACGCCGAAATACAAAATGGCTACAGTCAGTTTTGTTCGAGAACCAGACTTCGCAGTTGTGAGTGAATACAAGCACATAAAGGCTAAAAATACTGGACTTGTGATGGGCTGTGGAAGGTGATTTGACTGTTTAGACCGTCCATTTATGAACGATTTAAGAAACTGAAAACGCTGTTATATATCATCCAATCCGTCGTCAGTGCGTGGTATACTAAAAGCATATTTTCGCCAGAGCAGTCAGTTCAAACTAGCTGGAATATTAAATTTTAATTGCCAATTATCAATGGCTTATGCCATTCGGAGGATTTTCGCGATGAAGGTCAAAGTCGCCATAATTGGGTCGGGTAATATCGGCACCGACCTGATGATCAAAATTATACGTTCTTCAAACGTGTTGGAAATGGGAGCCATGGTTGGTATCGACCCTGAATCCGACGGTTTAGCTCGTGCTAAACGTATGGGGGTGCCCACCACCCATGAGGGAATCGATGGTTTGATCAAAATGGATAACTTTGCGGATATCCGTATTTGTTTTGATGCAACGT
>JAJRPK010000373.1 GCA_024280785.1 Gammaproteobacteria bacterium | reverse complement strand
GCAACAATTTCATGTTTTGCATCGCGGAGTGTATCGTGATTTCTGGCTAATTCGGCGGATACAAAATCAACCTGTTCTTGCGCCATTCGATGGCCTATCGCGTTGGTAAATTGTTCACTGTGGCGGATGATAGATTGCAGTATTGATTGCGCCATAGATGGGGTGAACGCTTGTGTTGTGACGGTCACAACTGAAGATAGATCGTCATATTCAACGCTAACACGGTTGCGATAAAACTCAAGAAAATCTTCTTTAGATGCGTGTTTCGATAGCCGGGTTATAATATCGATATCGGTCGAAGAGAAATGTGCACGTAGATCAAACTCTTTATCCAGAACATCGAGTAGATCAGCGGAGTGGATGTATTCGCCAATCATGAGGGAGTCCTTACTTGCAGATCCGCCCCCATTTAAAATACTGTTTACATCCAGTCCGGTAGGTTGTTCCATGCCACTTTGTTTTACCACGAATTTACTTTCGGAAACGTATCGGTCGGATGCGTAGATGCCCCAGTAAAATCCAGCCAACAAACAGGGGATAAAAATAAACAGTGTATGAGTCGAGGATACTAGGCGTTTGTGAATATTCATTGCAATTGCCCCTGATAACAAGCGATACCTTCTTCAATATCCTCAAACACGTTAGCGGTCGAGTTCTCTAGCAGGATGGCCATATCACATTGTTGTTTTAGGGTTGCCAAATTGTGAGACACCATGACAACACCGGCTCGCTCTCGCATGGCGTCAAATGCTTTTTGTGACTTTTTCTTGAAGTCTTGGTCTCCAACTGCTGTGATTTCATCCACCAGATAAACATCAAATTCGAATGCCATGGATAGGGCAAATGCGACCCGAGCTTTCATTCCAGAGGAATAGGACTTTACGGGTTCTTCAAAGTAATCTTCGATGCCCGAGAACTCTTTTATAAATGTGAGTTTGCTGCTCAACTCAGCTTCTTTTCCGTAGATTCTGCACACGAACTTTGCATTTTCTCGTCCGGTAAGTGAACCTTGGAAACCGCCAGAAAGCGCAAGCGGCCACGAGATGGATACGTCACTGACGACCTTTCCTTGGTCGGGGTAGTCGATTCCACCAAGAATGCGCATCAACGTAGATTTCCCGGCTCCATTGCGCCCGAGCAGCGCAACATTTGCTTTGGAGGGAATTGTAACGTTGAGGTCGCGAAAAACGTAATGCCGTCCATTGCGTGTACGGTAACTTTTGGTCAGATTGCGTAACTCGATCATGTCCGAACCAGCTTTATACTGTTTTGACGGTAGAGCATCATTCCGAAAGTTAATGTGAGGATCGCGCAGTAAATAAGGTACTCCCAGTTTGCGCCAGCGGTTTCAAAAGTCTTAAACATTGCTACGCGGGATAATTCATTGGCATGCAGTATCGGGTTCCACAGCAAATAGCCTCGATATTCATGGGGAACCATTTCCAGCGTGAAGAAAATTCCAGACATGAAATATAATGGGCGTAATACCACAGGCAGGAACTTTTGAATCTCGGGAAATTGTGTGATGACAACGCATAAGGTCAGAGCGAGACCGCATGAAAAGAGAAAGAGTAAGAACAGTGCGGCAACGACCCCCAGAGGATCTTCAATCTCAACTCCCAGTCCAGCCCAGGCTGCGAGGCATAAAAAAATAACATACGTTGAACAGTAGATTAACCACTCAAGAATAGCTCGAGTGATAAAAGCATCCATTGGCTTGACTTGCCGGTATCCAAATAGTCCGTTATTGGCTGAAACAGCGCTCATACCGCGTGAAAGAATGCTGTTAAATAAAAGCCACGGGATAATGCCAGTCACCAGGAAAACGGTGTAGTCAATACCCGGCATAGTACGTTGCATGATGTATCCGAACATTAATGCAAAAACCGCGATATGCATTGCAGGCTCAAGTAACGCCCAAATATAGCCCAGACGATAAGTTCCAAACCGTGTGCGCATTTCACGCATCAGTAGCGCAAAAATTACGGCTTTGTTGATTTCCCAGGATGTTCGTTTTGTTGTCATGACGGATTCAGTCAAAACTCTCCAGGACGCCATGTACTCCATCGTTTGTTTTTAGATCTTTGGTGACGATCAAAGACTTTATTTTGTTTTCGCGAATATTTTTAATCAGCCTAATCTTTTCCATATAGAAGAGGATGGATTGGGTTTGGTAGGCGAGAATCAATTCTGCGGCGGTGTGGAACTCTTTTCTCAGACGTAATGTGCTTGCGGTTAGATATTCTGCTCGGGCAGTCAACGATTCCAATGCAATGCTGTAAAATGAGCCTGATTCAGATGGGCTCTGCAATATGATTTTAGGATTAGTTTCCACGTTTACTTCCATGTGCTCCGCAATTGAAATTTTGAAGTGACAATCCATTGTTACCTCGTTATCTGTGCCAAATTATCCGCTACTATTGTTCTCTGATAAATATAGACTTAAAAAAATGTGACTAATTTCAGCAAGAGTGTAGCGAAGCATGAAGCAGCTCTATCTTTACTGTAGGAGTCCCTGTTATCGGTCTTTAAAACGTAACCGTTGGTCAAACGCCGCCAAGCTGTCCTGCCGAAACTGAGACCTATCTTTAAATTCTTTGTCATTTCATTTTTTAAGCTTCTACAGAGATCACACGAATTGTGAGGCTCAGCCTAAAGCGTCTTGATTGTTGGAATAAACGGGGTAATATTGTCGACAAGCGGGGCAAGTGTGATTGCTTAAAGGGGCACAAAATCCCCCAATAATAATAAAAATAGGAAGCCACCATGAAAACTCTTAGTGTCGTTAGTCTGTCTTTAATTTTGTTAACCATTAGTTCAGCTTCTTTTTCGGCAGATCTCGAACGCTATATTTCGCTTCCATCTGTTTCCTACCATTTTGAAAATTTTAATGACAGAAAGGCGTTTCATCCTGGCATCGGATACGAGTATTCACCTGACCATGCAATGGGATGGCAAGCCGCTCTTTTTCAAGATAGCTTTGGTCAAGATGCTCGATATGCTGGTATCAACTATTCTTCCAAAGCGTTCCCACTGTTCGGGTTCCGCACGCGTGTTATGGGTGTGCTTAATGTAATGCAAAAACAATATCTCAAGGGACAGGATGTTGAAACCAGGATTATCCCGATGCCGATTTTGGAAGTTAAAGCAACCAATAAGTTATCTTTTAATGTGACAGGTACACCGCAGCTCGATTATTCCGAAAAGCACCACACCAACGGGGTGATTCTGTTTCAGTTGAAGATGGCCATGAATTGATTCGGATCATACATAAATCGGATTTCTTCGAACTCTTGTTGTATTTGAGCTTGCCAGAGAAGGGCATCATGATCATATGGTGTCTACCAAAACAGGTAAAGTTATTGAATTTTATGATGAAGCGATTGAGAAACGTCAGAAGGTGATCGCTAAAGAGCATGGTTTCAAATTGACAGGGGATACTATGATTCTTTATGAAGAGCTTGAGAAAGAATAGCTACACTAGGGCAAACTCTTGCCAGAATTCACCTAACGCATTCATTATTCTCAATAACATTGACTCCTATCTGGAGAGTTATCGGACAAAATTCTGCGGGGTTTCAAGAGTCAAACGGCGGAGCCGTTCTAGGACGACAAAACGCGCTACTTTGTGCTATCGGAACCCTGGAGATACCCCGATGGGGCGAAACTAAAGTTCTGATTACCCTGCGGATTGTCGGCGACAAATTTTTCATCTGGCCATTTTAGTCCACTGTTCGAAGTTGATGGGGTGAATTCTGGGGTACTCTCTTCATATTTCGTGGGCGCAGGAGGTGGGGTGTAAGACGTTGGG
>JAJRPK010000372.1 GCA_024280785.1 Gammaproteobacteria bacterium | reverse complement strand
TACTAGCTTGCGTTTAACGGCCTAATCGGTATTATGAGCTAGTCTTATTTAAAGTACTTTCTACTGCGATAGTTATCGCTAAGAAAAGGTTGACAGAATAGAACACACGACAACACTCAGGAGTTATTGTCATGCACGAGAAACAACTATTTGGCACCCAAAGCGCAGGGTTTAGCCCCGCCATAGAAACCAACAAGGTACTTAAAAACACCTACATTTTGTTGTCCATGACTCTCCTTTTTAGCGCAATGATGGCTGGAGCTGCGATGGCTGCTGGAATAGGCCATGGGGTTTCACTAATGATGTCTTTGGCAGCATTAGGAATTTTATTCTTTGTACTACCGCGTACACAAAATTCAGCCAAAGGCATCTGGGTTGTTTTTGCTTTTACCGGATTACTTGGTGCCTCTATAGGCCCTATGCTCAATCACTACCTTGCTATGGCTAACGGACCCGCATTAATCGCACAGGCAATGGGTGGGACAGCGCTGGTCTTTTTCGGGCTCTCCGGTTACGTACTCACGACGAAAAAAGATTTCTCGTTCTTGGGTGGTTTCTTGATGGTCGGCTTATTGGTTGCAATTGTCGCCAGTATCGCTAACATTTTTTTCCAGATCCCCGCCATGTCACTTGCGGTTTCAGCGGGTATAATTTTGATAATGTCAGGCTTTATTTTGTTTGATACCAGCCGAATTATTCGCGGCGGAGAAACCAACTACATCCGTGCTACGATTTCTCTATATCTCAACATATTGAACCTGTTTACTGCCATGCTCCATCTCTTGGGAGTAATGGACGACTAAGTCGTAATCCAACGTATAAAAAAGCCCCGCTAAATGTGGGGCTTTTTTATACTCAAATAACTTAATATTTTAATCTTCATAACCCTTTGGGTTTTGGCTTTGCCAGCGCCAACCATCTCCAGTCATTTCTTCTATTCCTAATACCGCTTGCCAACCTAGGTCTGCCTTGGTCAACGATACATCAGCGTAGCAAATAGCAGTATCTCCCGCCCGCCGATCAACAATTTGATAAGGTATTTTACACTCTGCAGCTTGCTCAAAGGCCGCCAACATATCCAACACCGAATAACCAATGCCCGTACCGAGATTATAAGGGACGACACCAGGGTTACTTTTCAGCTTTTCCAATGCACATAAATGGCCTTTAGCTAAATCAACAACGTGGATATAGTCTCTTACCCCTGTCCCATCATGAGTATCATAGTCACCACCGTATACCGACAAATACTCTAACTTTCCCACCGCGACTTGTGAAATATAAGGCATTAAATTATTGGGGATATCTTGAGGATCTTCACCGATTAATCCACTGACATGAGCACCCGCCGGATTAAAATACCGCAGTAAAATCGCATTCCAACGAGAATCTGATACGTTTAAATCTCGTAACATATCCTCTATAACCAATTTGCTACGGCCGTAAGGGTTAACCGCGGACAAAGGGAAACCTTCCGTGATCGGAACACTGGCAGGCTCGCCATACACAGTTGCAGAAGAACTAAACACCAGGTTAAAAATTTCGTGCTTTTTCATCGTTTGCAACAGGACTTGGGTACCGTAAATATTGTTATCAAAATATTTTAAGGGCTGAGCAACAGATTCACCAACAGCCTTTAATCCGGCAAAATGGATAACAGCGTAAAAGGAATGGGCAACAAATACTTTATCCATCTCCTCGACATTTCTAATATCGACTTCATAAAAAGTGATCGATTTTCCGGTTATGGACTCAACCCGTTCAAGCGCTTTTAAATTACTGTTGGATAAGTTGTCGACGACAACAACATCTACACCAGAGTGTAATAATTCGATGCAAGTGTGGCTGCCTATATAGCCAGCGCCCCCCGTAACAAGAACCTTATTCATCAATAATCTAAACCTGTTTGTATTTGCCATTCCGTTGCAAAGAGTCTACAAATCACCTTTTTACAAAAATCTTTCTGATTAATTACAGCATAGTTTATATAATAGCCCTTGGCTGTGCACGATTTCTTTAGCGAGATCAATTAATCCTTTAGCTATCTCCCTTAGCCAAGGACGCTGGAAAAACTGTCTCCACAAACCGAATTCACCCATTTAACATCCTCAAAACCACTCTTTTTTACCCTTATGACAGATATTACCGTTCCCGGCCTCAATTACGCTCCCCATCTGTATGATTCTTTACTAGAGGAAAAGCGATTAAGAATCATCGATAAATTACGCCTATTTAACGCTCCTTCTCCCCACATTTTTAGTTCGCCAAAAACACATTTTCGCATGCGGGCTGAATTCCGTATTTGGCACCTTAGAGATGGCGAAAACGAAGAATGTTTTTACGCCATGTTTGAAAGGGACAAACCCAAACAACCGGTTAGAATAGAATCATTCCCTATTGCTAGCAAAGCAATCACCCAACTCATGCCCCCGTTGATGCAACATATTAACAAAACGATACTACTCAAGAAAAAACTGTTTCAACTAGAGTTTTTAAGTACCACAACCGGCGAAGTACTGGTCAGTCTTATCTACCATCGTCAACTAGATAACAATTGGCTAAAAAAAGCGGCTGAACTGGAAGAGGAATTTAATATCGCCGTCATTGGTCGTGCCAGAAAGCAGCGCATTGTCGTTTCAAAAGATTTTGTCGTCGAAAAATTAACAATCAATCAAAATGTTTTTCATTACCAACAAAAAGAAAATAGCTTCACCCAACCTAATGCCGCGATTAATCAGCAAATGATTTCATGGGTCGACAACTGTTTAACCGTCAATAAAAAAGCATCCGGAAAAGCCAACGGCGACCTTATAGAGCTCTATTGTGGCAACGGTAATTTTACTATTCCATTAGCACAGCATTTTAACAGAGTACTTGCCACAGAAGTTTCAAAAACCGGCATCTACTCAGCTCAAGAAAACTGTCAGATAAACAAGGTCTCAAATATTGATTTTGTCAGACTGAGCAGTGCAGAAGCGGCATCAGCATTATCTTTTGAGCGAGAGTTTCGTCGTTTAAAACACATTGATTTAAACGAGTTTAACTTCACTACTGTATTGGTTGACCCGCCGCGTGCAGGGCTGGATGAAGAGACTCTTCAATTGGTGTCTGGGTTTGAATCCATTATTTATATTTCGTGCAATCCAGATAGCTTAGTTCAAAATTTGAAGCTCTTATCGATTAGCCACGGCATTCAACACCTTGCTCTGTTCGATCAATTCCCCTATACCGATCACTGTGAGTGTGGAGTTATTCTGCACAAACGAAAAGCCCCCTCAGAATCCTAACGGTTTTTTATATTCTAACGAGGTCAGGTATTTTATCTATGGTCTATGGCCATTTATGGTTATGGCCGTCGGCCCACAATATTCAATGCCGCGACTCGATAAGTTTCGGCTAAAGTGGGGAAATTGAAAATATTTTCGACAAAACTATCGATAGTCGCGCCATATATTAAACCCATCTGTCCGATATGAATAAGTTCTGTCGCACCCTCACCAACGATATGGACCCCTAATAATTTTCTTCCCGAAGCATCCGCGACCAACTTCAGCATGCCATCTTGAATGCCCGAAATTTGGCCACGCGCTATTTCTTCAAATGGAGCATGCCCCACAATGACTTCACCATACTTTTTAATCGCTTGCTCTTCACTTAAGCCAACCGCCGAAATTTCTGGTATCGAATAAATCCCCATCGGTAAGGTATCTGTCATTTCAACCAGATCAAGGCCTAGCGAGGCCCGTGATGCACGCCTGCCCTGCTCCATCGACGTCGATGCCAACGAAGGCGGTCCAATAACATCACCTGCCGCATAAATATTATCCACCACCGTGCGGCAGGAATCGTCAACTGGGATGATGCCGCTGTCAGATAAACTAATCCCTACGACTTCAATATTTAAGCCCTTGATATTGGCAACTCGACCCGATGCCGACAGTAGCTTCTCGCTACGTATTTCTTCTCCATTGTTTAGAGTAGTAATCACTTCATCTATACCATTCCACTCAGCCGCAACAACCTCGGTATCACCCAAAAACTTTCCACCACTGGCTTCGAATGATTGCACAAATTTTTGTGTGAGATCGCTATCCAAAAATCCCAAAGGTCTAGGATAGCGGTCAATTATCGTTACTTCTACACCTAGAGCTAAAAATATCGATGCGTATTCACAGCCAATAACCCCCCCACCCAAAACAACTAACGATTTCGGCAGATAAACCATACTTAAAATTGAGTCACTATCGTAAATGTTTTCGTGGTCAGTTAGAACATGATCTAACGTCCGCGGGTAAGAGCCAGTAGCGATAATGATATCAGCACTAGTAATTTCCCGAACTTCACCTCTCGGATTAGTAATCGCTAAAGTATGATTATCGACGAAGCGTGCTCGCCCATGAATATAGCAAATATCATTTCGTTCTAGCTGATCATTAATATAGGCATCGTGCGACGAAATAACTTCGCCCAGATTTTTAATTAGCGACGTCATTGCAATATCATCGCGCACATTAAACGAAAATAGTTCAGAGTGCTTTTTTAATTCAGAAATTCTAATCGCATTTTGACGAAGAGTCTTACTAGGGATAGTTCCACGATGAACGCAGTGCCCGCCCACAACCTTATCTCTTTCGACCATCGCTACGTGCTTTCCAGCTTTGGAGCCTTGCACCGCGGCTTTTTGACCCGCCGGGCCACTACCAATTACGACGATATCAAATTCAAACTGACTCATGGGAACACTTATCTCCAAATGCTTTTTTAACGTGCTTAATCCGCCGAGTCACTTACAAAACCAATGTCTGCAATAACTGATCGATCAACTCACGTTTGTCTTCCAACAACTGTAAGTCTTCTTCATATAAATTTAATTCAGTGAAAACGGGTTGATCCAGCTCGGTAATCGATCGATAAGACTCAGGCGTTGTGTCCAGAGTTAAGTCGACCAGATGCCTTGCTGCATTGACAGCGGCAACTTCCTCACGGGCATGAGGTGCGGCATCAAAATCATCAATGTACTCGATGGTTTCAATCACGGATTCTGGCAGATTCCACTTTCTAGCCAAATTAAGTCCAATAATTTTCTGATAATTATCAATCATCGATAGGAGTTCATCCTGAGAAGGAAAGTCGTCATCGCTATCTAACAGTCCTACAATGGCATGCAGTACAACGGGTTTACCAATTTGATGCAACAGCCCCGATAAGAAAACTACCTCGGTGTTAATTCGACCGATGCGGGCAATTTCGCGCGCCCAAGCGGCACAAGCAAGTGAACGTTTCCAGAGCTCTGCCGTTATCTTTTGGCTAACTGGATCCGATTTAAAAGCGCTTCGTCCCACCGTTACAGCTAAAGCCATCTGTCCAATTTGTTGCATTCCTAATTTAGCGATTGCTTGCTGTAGGGTTTGAATTTTACCGATAGCGTTGTAGGCCGCTGAGTTTGCCACTTTCATAACATGACCCGCCAACGACTGATCATTTTGAATTAGCGCGGCTAAACTTTTAGCATCTGAATTTTCATTTCGTGTCAGCTCAAGCACCTCGACACCAACCGCAGGAAGAACCGGTAGCTCTAAAAGCCCCTTTTCGACAATTTTCTCTAATTTTTGTTCAAGATTATTCAATTTAGATGTCCAAGCATTATCGATCTATGTCAAACTGAGCTTTATAGCTTCAAGTGTAGTTGATAGAAAGACTTATCGTCCGGCACGCTACTTTATAAAACTAAGGTTAAAAAGGACATTTTGTTAAATGACTGAACAAAATATAAACAGAAATAATACTTTAACTCTAGCGATTCCATACTTCGCCCGCGCTTGGCTTATTTCCTTAGTTTTCGCAGTGACCGCAAATTGCATTGCGTTGGAAGTCCCTTCATTACTGCCTGATTTAACAATCGATAATGCCGGCGAAATGACCGTAGTTAATGGTAAATCGAAATATATCAATTGGTCTTCAAGCAGACTGAGCGAGCGAGTCACTGTGCTCCAAATTCTCGCGGCGTCACAAAAAGCAGCCGATCTCAACATGCCCTTTTTAGACAAATTTACCGCTCAGTTTGAAGCGGATGAAACCACCGTTGGCACCACAACAATTATCGTCAGTAAAAAAATACCTTCATTATTATCGGGGTTTGTTAAAAGGGAATTAAAAAGTAATAAGGCGGAACACCCACTTGCCATTATGGTCAACGACAAAAAAGGTAAGATCTTAACCTCTTGGAGCTTACCCGACACGCTAGCCATTCTGATGTTAGTTGATAATAAAGGTGTCGTGCAAAAATATCACGAAGGGAAATTACCTACAGAACTAGAAGACGAATGGATATCAACCCTTGCCCAATTGCTGGACAATCAACCCAATATTTCTGCAAGTGTGAGTCTGGACCCATTAAATATTGATTCTTTAGGTTCTAGCCAGCACTAACTGCCTACACAGGTCACGCAGCTAGCAGCGACTAAATGGCCCGAGTGAGTTCGACGACGAGGACGCGGTTGGTTATCATGCCGCGACATTGCAGCATACATTTCGCTTTCTAACGCAATTACCTTTCTTTCATGACGATACGGATAGGTGATGCTGTTCATGCCACCGTTTCGAATAAACTCTGCTGTGTCTAATAGCGCTAATTTTGCGTGTAAAAATTCATGTAGCAACGCATCGACTGGACTCGCCACACATTGCTCTATCTCTACATCACAAGCCCCGTTTGACTTGAGTTTAGCCGCAGAACGCGGGTCAAAATAAATCTTGACCGAGCGAACACTAATAGCATTGCCCTTAATGTCAGACCGGTATGTACCTGCTCGATAGTGAAGGCTCCAAGGTTGCCTCTTGATACTCATTACTAAATTATAAGCGTCTGGTCTACTGGCAATATAACGAGCCATTTGCTCTATATCACCCGCTAAAGACTCAGGGTCATCATCATTTTTTGTCCATTTTTTTCGGAGCACAGCTAGTACGTCATCATAATCGTCTGCAAGGTAATCTAGCAGCTGAGCTTGATGAGTATGAGTTAATACACTAAGTAGTGAAGGAACAGGCACGCCGGACTTTGTTTCAAACTGATTGAAATAGTTAGTCGTCGGCGAAAACAATCCAAGCGGCCTAACCACTGTCGAATCACTCGAATGGCTCGCGAAAAAATTAAAATTTTCTGCCGCCAAAACACTGCTCGCATCAAAAGCTATGGCAGACAACGCTACTTTGATCGTCAGTAAAAGATGGCGTTGACGTCGATCATTATCGACCTTAGAAGATTGTTTTCGGCGATTTTTGACTAAGCTCCAGCCTTGCTCCGCAGCTACAGTGATTAACGACGCATAATCAGTGGGGCAGCTAATGGCTAGCTGGGGGTGATAGATCAGCGCCTTTTCCCCATCAATGAGACAAGGCTTTACTACCATAGGCGAACGGTTGAACGACGCATTCGTGTATGAGAAACGAATACGTTCAAAAGCCCCGTGCAAACTAAGAACGCTGAGTTGGCTCTTCAGCTGAAGTTGAGCTTGATGAGCACGAACCACCTTTTCAAATGCGGTGCGAATGCCCTCTACAGCCTGCAATGGTATGCAGAGCAATGAACAAGCCTTTGATTTTAAATTGAAAAACCTGCGCACTACCGAACTCCGGCTATAAATACAATAAAATAGTGTATTTATTAACCATAGTTATTATTGGCTATATTTCAACCGTTTAGATGAGATATTAATCATATAGGTCGAATTTTATTCGCCAAATGTGAGGTTCATCTACACCAGCTCACCCGTACCAAAAAAGCCAACCAACCTCGACAAAAAATATACCGTTCAGCGCATCTTTCCTGCAGAAAGTTGTGCTCAAAAGAAAGCCCCTATAAAAGGGGCTTGTTCCAACTTGTGGTGATAAAGCTACTAAAAATTAACGCTTCAGTTCAACTTGCACTCGCCGATTGTAGGCGCGGTTAGCAACCGAGTCATTGGGACGCGCGGGCAGTGATTCACCATAAGAATGGGTTTCAACAAGCTCTTGGCCTACACCCTGTTCTAGTAGACGATTGCCGGCCGCCTCGGCTCTGCGTAGCGACAGCTTTTCGTTATGCGCTACCGATCCATCTGAATCGGTATGCCCTGAAACAACAACACGATTAAACATGTCGGATTCAACCACAAAGTCGGCAATTCTATCCAACCGATTAGCGGAGGCCGCCGTGATTGCTACGCTATCTGTATTGAAATGAATCAAACTCGACATCAATTGTTGAAATTCTGGCCCACCGTATTGATTGAAGCAGTCTTCCTCAGAAGGCTCGGCAAACTCCATGTTGACGTTTTGCCCACAAGGTAGACGAACATTATTGCCGTCGCTCACTAACCCTAACGAGACATTAGCCAAGCCGCTAATATTTACTGGGGCGACAACGGGGACAAGGAACGAGCCTGTGGCTGGAGGAGAAGGATCGGGAACTTCAATAAGGGGAGGCACGACCAGTTCATTGACAACTTGTATGTTAACCCAGCTATTTACATTATCACTAAAACCACTGATTCCTTCGGGGTTTGAAGTCCCGTCGGCGTTGGTTCGGACCGGGTTTATTGCATTAGTAAGAGTATCAAAGTCATCCCCGCCATCTAATACTCCCTCTACTCTTCCTCCTTCTATCACAAAAGTGTCGTCTCCCCCTAAACCATTGGCGTCCTGAACACTACCAGCAATGATAAATGTATCATTAGATGTGCCGCCGTTAATCGAACCAAACCTAGCTAAAGTTTGCGCACCATCTCCATTCCCCAATAAAACTTCTTCTAGAAGTTCTCCTCCCGTAAGAATTTCCAACGTGTTTGCAGTTTCTGATGTTGCGAATAGGTCAGCTACATTACTAAATTGAATAGCCCCAGTATTTGTCCAGCCATCACCTCCGCCCACGCCAATGTACGATGCCGTTCCAGAGTTAAGACCTGAAACACGATAATTTCCCAAACCTCGAATGGTGTTACCTTGACCTATTCCCTCGACGGTTATAGTAGCAAGCGTAACATCCGTGCCCTCATCGATTTGAAAAGTCCCAGACGAAGTTCCATCACCTATAATAACGTTTAACGTTCCTTCCCCTCCCTCAATTGACCCGCTCAAACGAACCCTGTTTCCCGCTTGCGCATAAATAGCCCCATCACCATTTTCACTGGATATATCAAGTGTTCCCGTTGACTCAACCCTTCCCCCTGTGCCGACAAGTCGTATAACCCCCGGAGTAGAAGTATCAATACCTTTGGCTCGAACAACGCCACTATTATTAACCGCATAGCTACGGGGATCCGTAACCTCGGCTTTCATTGTCACATTTGCCGCAGTAACGTCTCCGTTAGCCGTCACCTCAATAACTCTTTCGTTGCGCCGAGTTTGTAATGCCTCGGTGATATCGAATTGCATAATATTATTATCATTAAAAGCGACTATTACTTCTTGCCCTGCGATAAGGTTAAAGTCCCCTTCGCTGATATCTACATTACCGTCAACTTCTATATGAGAAGAAATCAACGTGATTTGTGCTCTGCTTCGTACTGATCTTAAACCATGAACTAATATCTCTGCCGCAGATTCACCGGCGTTAAAGCGATAAATACCATCGCTGAAATCACTATCACTAATGCCGAGCGTACTGGCAACCAAACTGGCTAAATCAATTTGTGCATTTTGGCCAAAGATAATTCCATTTTGGTTAACAAAAAACACTCGAACGTCACCACTCAACATGCCATCAATATTACTGACATTACCACTGGTATTAACATCTCTAACCAAAACCGACCAGCTAGAGTTGCCTCCGGTTTGAGTAAAGTTAACCGTCTCTCCATTGCCCACATTAAACCCTGACCCAACGCCTGCCCCACCAAATTCGACCACGCGACGATCTTGTGAAATATCCAAAGTTCCTTGAGTGCCACTAGTAGAGTAAACAGAGTCTCCGTTTACCGCCGTAAAGTTTTCTGCTTGCGGTAGCGCACTAAGGCTTTGAGAAAGAAAAGCCCCGGTAACAATAGCAATTGCATTCCACAGCTTTTGATTTTTTCTTCTAACCATTATTATCTTGTTCATATCAACACCTAACTACAACGTACAGCACTCGCGATGGCATTCTTTCATTCACCACAAGCATTTACTAACAACTATAAATTCAACTCAACATATAACGAAAAGTAAACAAAGCATCGCTCTTTATTGCTCCGAGCAATGCATAGAACCCCTCGATTAACTACAGCAACGCCAACATCCAATTAAGCCTTATGCTAGAAATGGTGCAGAAAACCTGCCAACAACCACATCGCTATAATTTTCAACGAGTTAGTAACGCCCAATTTCTGCCGATCTTAACGAAAGTTTTCCTTCTGTAAAGCTAATCGACAACAAGTATTGGTAACAACTTCTGGCGCCCAGCAATATTTCTATTCGATTAGAACATAAAGCGTCAGACCACTTAAAAATTAGCACCCAAGCTTAGCCAGTACTGCACTTCATCACCATTTTTAGCTTCTCCGCCACCGAAAGGAGTAGCAACCGAAATTTTGGCATAAGTTCTGATTTCAGGAAAAGTTATTTCAACTTCTCCACCCCAGCCCGCTATATCCACCTTATCGTCAGGGCCTCCAGCACCATCTTTAAGCTTTCCCCAGCCGTAATCAGCGAATACAGCCAGGGATAATATGTCTCCCCACCTATAATCTCCGTAAGCCATGTCATCAGAAAAGAACCCTCCATTAATCACCCAGGACAAACTTGTAAACACCGCAGTTTCTCTCACATACTCTGCAACAGGATAGGCTCTAACGGTATATGGACCACCGAGGCTCATTTGTTCAAGTGACGACAGAAAATCATCGGTATATTGGCCGTTAAAACGAAACAGCAGAGAATTATTTCTTGTCGCCGATTGCAGCCGATTATAACTTGCGCTCACTTTACTAAACTGCCCAGGCAGCGCTTGCTGCCCATTTACCAGCCTGAGGCTCTCGCCATTACCGTCTTTATCCATCGAGCCCAAAAAATCATTCACCCCCCGAAAAAACGTTAGCGTCGCTCGGTGTAAACCTTTAAAGCGGGTGTCAACTGCATCGACTACAAAACCCGCCTCAAATACGGCCAAGCGATCCCGACCTTGGTTAAACCCAAAACTGGTAATGTCCACTTGAGCTCGTTTAACCGCCAAGCCGATACGCGAAGAAAAATTAAAATTGCGTTGGCGCACCCACTGTGAACGCAGGTAAATATCACCTATCTCGGTGTCACCTTCGATACCTAGACGGCGTATTGTTCGGCCCCCGCCCTCTACGTCATAACGAGATTCACTAAATCCCACGCCAAAAGTATGAACTAGACCCGGATGGGTAATTTCGTAGTTGATTCTCGCATTACGTAAATCTCCGGGACTAAATGTCTTTACCGCATCGACAGACAGACGGTCAATATGGCCGGTAATATTATTAACTTGAACTCCAAGTAGCAGCCGGACATCTCCCGTTGATTCGACTCCATAATTATCGATCTGAGCAAAGTAGCTTACAGCCTCTTCTTTTGTTGCTTTAACCCGCAAACTAGTCTCACCCAAACTTTTACCAGGGCTAAAAATGGCTACCGATTCAAAACCGGGCATATCATTTAAACGAAGGATATTACTTTCAATTCTGCGTGTAGAAACCACGTCATCAATAAAACGGTCAAATGGTCGCTGCAATATTTGTGCGCGATATAATTGGTTATCTTCACTTAAAACTGCTCCAAGCTTACCGACGTAGACCTGAATCAATACGACTGAGTTTTCTATTTCTTGCGCTGGTAAGATTGCCTGCGCTAACATAAAACCTGATTGGCGGTAGTACTCAGTTAACAATAGAGTCAAATCTTCAATACCACCCAAGGTCAACTCAGTCCCGGCAGTATCGAGAAATGCTACTGCTAATGCTTGAGCATGATCTCTATAATCCTGGGGAATTAATTCCTCATTATCGTAGCTAATAACAAATTCCTGGACAGCAATTTTTGGCCCATCGAGATTAGCCGCTGGGCGATTCCTTACCGACGGAACAGTAACAATATCTGGGTCAACAACATCGGGGAGCATGGGCTGCTCTCGCTGAGGCTCCACCGCCCCTGGAGATATCGCTCCCTGAGCGAGCACGTTTCCACTGCCAGCAACAAGGACAACAATCAAGGCGACTGGCACCCAGAATAGCGACCATATATTCTGTTTAGTTTTACTTAACATAAGAGACAAACTTTCCATTGGGTAAATGCACAAACGTACATTGTTAGGCGCTAACCATCTGAATTTTGTATTAGTCAACGACTTAATAAACAAAGCATGTAAGTGCCTCGAAACCAGCTACC
>JAJRPK010000371.1 GCA_024280785.1 Gammaproteobacteria bacterium | reverse complement strand
TTTAATTTGGATTTTTTCATTGATATTCCCTCCAGGAATCTAAAAGTTACAATCTGTAGTGATTGAAAATGATTGATCTGGCGAAATCACATGCGAATAAATGAGGATTCAAACGCCGGACTAGCCGATCAACTCTCTAATGGGTATAGAGGCTGACAATGTGCTTAAAAATAATTATCAGAACCTCTACACCACATATTTCTTATTACCTTACTCGCCGTACGATTCGTCCGATCACAAGCAAACCGCTTGACAGTAAAATTAGCCCTAGCCAACCCATCATGGGGACATTCACTTCAGACCCGGCACTGGTAGCAAATGTTGCGGAGAAATCTGCGTTGGTTTCTTCTGCCCAGCCAAACGCGTCATAGTCAAAAACTCCTCCACCGCCAACCGTCATAGGAACAGCGCCAGGAAACAAGTCGTTGCCTTCAAAACCTTGCTCAATATTTAACGAGATAACTGCACCGCTGCTATTTTTAAATATCGCCATATAAGTGGTGTTATAAAACAACTCTAAATCAGTAAACTCAAAGGTATACATGATGGGAGGGTTGCCAAAAGTGTCTTCTGCATCACCGGCAGCATTAATCGTATCCACCGTGTTTGAGGAACTGCCAATTAAGGTAGATGTCGCAATCGTTCCGCCAGGAAGGTATATATCTAAAGTTGTAGCGGCATCGCCCGGATGGTTATCGAGACCGCCTAATGTGAATTGCATATTTTGCAAATATACGGATGTCGGTGTTCCTATAGGGTTGGGCACTGCGTTAATGCGGGGTACAAACGCCTGCCCTTGCATACCTGAACCCCATTCTCCAAAAATCTGAGTCACGCCTGAAACAAACGCGGAGGTACTGATGGGGGCAACATTTGAATAAAGCGCAGTGAAATCTAGATTTGTATCGCCCGCCCAACCGGAAATGTCGTATTCAAAAATAGCTCCGCCGCCGACATAGTCATAAGGGCCGCCGATATTTATGGCAACCGTAGGCTCATATGACTGACGAAGATTTAGCAAAACGGTTGTATTTGTAGAATTTCTAAATACCGCTATGTATGTTGTGCTTGCAACAAGCGCGACATTGTCAAATTGAAAGGCATATACTGCCCCATCCATTGTGTCGGTAGTATCAACGGCACCGATTGATGAACCAATGAGGGTAGACGTCGCTACGGTAGAACCCGTCGGACTATATATATCAACGTACGTTTCAATATCACCCACGTTGGAATCAATCGTACCTCCGCGGGTAAATTCAAGCTGCTGAAGGTAGGCGATTGATGTACCCATAGGATCGGGATCGGCATTTTCGGCGGGGGTAAACGCCTGACCTTGATGCCCAGTACCCCAAGCCCCGTCAAATTCAGTTGGTCCGGCGTTAGATGACAATGCGAATGACGTCGCCGACCAAAAAAAACCAGATACTGCTATTGCACGCACGAGTAAATTTCTAAATTTTTTCATTCCTACCCCCAAAAAGTGATTGATTAAATCGGCATAGCTAACAAGTCTTCTGTCATAAAATTTTAAGCCTTGATATCCAACCGTTATTTTTTTTAATGCCTTATGGCTGTGCCGTCTTATGGCTGCAGCGCCCTATGGCTTAGATGTTAATGAGATTTCTCTATACCTTTAGATTCCATCTACCTTCAATTCCATCTACCTTTGAACGAAATATAAAGATTTCTTATTTAGTATTATTTGTAATACTTATTGAAAGTATACAAACTGTTCAACAAAACATCAACACAAAGACTTAGATCAAAAGGTAATAACTACTGCTGCTTATATGCTATACCTGAGCGGTCACTTAACCGAAATCAAGCTCAGATTGAAATAAATCAGTTGTAGTTAATAAGACCCAACCATTGAATTAGGAAAATAAAAAGAGGCAGATCTCGTTAATAGAATTGATGACTCACTTTACAGAGGCCTGGCAGCTTAAAGCCGTCAGGTGTAACCGTATCGTTGAGTGAGCGGTAAACCTGTAGCGTGTTTACAAAGGTATAGATTGCGATATGAGAAAGGGAAAGGGCCGCTTATGAAAAGCCTTCCCATACAAGCATCGAATTAGCCCGCATGCTTGTATGGTAAATATCTGATTAAGAGAGTGACTCTAACGAGTAAATTTGTACCGCAACCCGAGATAGTAGAATCTACCATAATCCTCGCTTCTGGCTCGCTGGTTTTCGTTTTGATAATACGCTTCAAACCTTTCGTCGGTTAAATTAGAGGCCTGAAAAAATGTCGACACGCCATTGCCGAAGTCATAAGATGTCTGAAAAGTCAAAGTACCTTCAAAATCTGCAACCGCAATGTCATTGCCAAGGCGGGTACTATAATCGCTTTTAAAACGATAGTTAAAACTGGCTTCAAAATTATATTTGGCATACCACAATGTCGCCGACCCTACATGACGCGCCAACCCTCTTATACCTTGAGATATCGCAACCCCGTTACTGCCGAGATCCTGGCTCAACTCAGCATTACTATCGGTATAAGAATAAGTAGCATAAATACCCAGCCCATCAAACGGTGACGGTAAAAAACTGAACGGCTGCTGATATAGAATTTCGACGCCCCGCACAACCCCTCCCTTGCCATTCACCGGCCTATTGATTGTGACAAATTGCTCACCTCCGTCGATAGAGCCATCCCCGTTGATGTCCAACTCACCCACCAGTGATGCATCAACAATAAATGTTTTTAGTTCTTTATAAAAAGTTGACAACGTAACCGCAGAAGAATCGGCAAAATAAAACTCGTAAGCAAGGTCGACCTGATCGGCTTCAAATGGCTCTAAATCGGGGTTACCGCCAAAAGATGCTCTACCACTGCCACCTGCCGAACGCACACCATTTTCTACAAACGCACCAAAACCCTCACCCAAATCATCAAGTGGAGGACGACTAATCGCCTTGGACAAGGCAAAACGCATTTGCTGTTTTTCAGTCAAAGCCAGTGTTATGTTAAAACTGGGAAGAACATACTCTAACGTTTTCTTGACCTTAGTAAGCCTTGAGCCGCTACCCAAGACTTGATCTAAAACGGAGCTGCTAATAATCTGATCCGTTTTTATATAGCGGATGCCAAAATTACCGAACACTGGCATATCACTTAGCTCTGATTCAAAATTCAGCTGGGTATAAACTGAAAGGGTATCTTCTTCTACCGTCCAGGTATTTCTTCCATCTTCACTATCGACAGCTGTTTGCGGGTTTATCTGGATACCCAAGCTATCTAATACCGCATCAAAATCAAGCGTCAAAAATTCGGGAGTATTAGCCCGCAGAACGGGTCCATTATAGCTGCCTAAAATCGATGGAAGTATGTGATCGGGGTTAATCGTTGATCCCTCACCATTAGGTTGATACGTGACTTCTTGCGATGCTGCCACTTTTTGTTTTTTTCTATCGACATTGCGCACCCCAAAGTCTACATTTAAACTGTCATTTATCAGCAGTTCGAAATCAAATGCCACTGAAAAAAGTTCATCCTCGACCCGGTTGGCATCACCCGCTGGGATATCAAATGAAGAAAGATAATTGCCACCTAAACCCGTCACGCTATCTGGCAGTTCAGTTAAATCGCGGTTGATCTCAAAAACCGGAATGGATGATCGCCCGTCATAAGAGACGACTTGCCTTGTATCACTAAAAGTCCCATCTGTTTGACTTAACGGTTCTGTGGTGATGGTCGCAAACAAATCGTCTCTGACAACCTTTGAATAGCCTAAATCCATTTTAACCAATAGTGCATCGCTGGCAGAAAATAAAACATTCAAGCCATTAGCAAAAAACTCATCGTCTCGAATAAATCGCTCGTTGACATTTTTGGGGGTTGCACCAAAATTCGCATGTAAAGTACCCGAACGATTGCCCAAATTTGTCGCTGTCAGCGAAAGCGCATTATCATTTTCGTCTAAAACTACATCCGTAAAACTATTTCCAAAGGTTACACCTTCCACCCGAAAACCTACTTGCTCATCTCTAATT
>JAJRPK010000370.1 GCA_024280785.1 Gammaproteobacteria bacterium | reverse complement strand
GAGGGTGAGTTCCTGTTGAAGTGGAGTATGGTTTAGATTTAAAGTGTCGCACTTCGGTTTAAGGTGAGTTGTCGGGGTCGCCCGACAGCGACCCGACGCTTAAGCCCGCAAGCTTGGAAAGGTGGTTGTTAACAGGCAGCGAAACCGCATGGTTTTTATGTGTTGATTGAACCTTCAAGAATTGTAGTTTCGCTGTTACCTGTGGCTAGTGTCAGGGCGGTTCATTGGTGGGGGCTCATTTGGGCTGGGTAAAAGACCCTCGTATAAGCTAGAACGAAAAAGAATAGTAACTTGCTGTAGGGCAACCGCCGACTATCTTTTTACGTAAGCGTTCCGTCGCTTAAGCGCGGAAGTGTCTAATCTTGTTGTTTTTCTAAACTACCACCGTATATTATTCTCATGAATAGCATGTAATAAATACTAAGCTTCGTAGCGATCACGTGCGCTAATGTAATCGAACAATTTCTTTTATTATTAAGAGTTTTTAAATAATAAAAGGACAACAAAATAGCTATTCGACATTTAACGCCGTGGGTAACACTTTCAATAAATCATCTACTCTCTTGCGTCGGTGTTCTAACGGAAAATTCAATAGATTTACTGCCAATCCATAAGCCATATCGACGGCATTTTCGCCTACGATAGCTGCATCAAAATCTTTACTGACTTCGCCGTCTTCTTGTAATTTTTTGACAAATTTAATCGCCAATTCGTACGCCCACTCTAACATCTCAAGCCGCGCTTTTTTTAACTCTGGGTGCGTTAGCGAGTAGGTCACCATATTAACTCGCACTCGCCATTCGATGTCAGATATTTCATCCAACGGTAACAATGTTAGAAATAATGCATGGAAATCATTTAAACTTAAAAATGAATCGCTGTACATTTCGGCCAGTTGGGGCTCAAAACGTGCGTCACACCAATTGAGTGCACCAAGAACTATTTCATTTTTGTTGGCGAAGTAATGCGACAAAATACCTAGAGAACAACCGCTGGCATTGGCAATTCTTCGCGTAGTCACTGCCTCCATACCCTCTTCGGCAATGATTCTTGCGGTAACTTCTACAATGTCGCGTCTTTTCTGATCGTGATCGACAATTTTAGCCACGGTTATTATCTCCAATCTCGGCCGGACTTGATGCTGTTGAATGACTTACCAATTCGCTTAATACTATCATCATCTTTAATTAATTCTATATCTTTAGCTAATTGGTCTATTGACCTTTAATAAAAGCGTTAACTGCTCTCAATCTACTTTTTTTGCACTACACCAAGGCACTTGAATTATTAATCGGTAGATCTCAGTATATTACTAATAATGCTCTCCAGATGCTGCAGGGTCTGACAAGTATCCGCATAATGAACACAACTAAGGTAACGACGCATTTCGGAATCTCCCGTACCCCAAAAACTTTTGGGTTCTGGATTGAGCCAAATCAAATGCCGGCAACGGTGATAAATATCCCGGAGGATCGGCAACTCAGGATTGCCGCCATTATTGCGGCCGTCGCCCAAAATAATTACCGTACTGTTGCTGCGAATATCGTCCATCGCCAGTGATGAGAAATCTTTAAAGGCATCGCCATAACTTGTCGAACCAAGACCCCATTGTTTGTTAACGCTCTCTATCGCTTGTTCAACGGGATACTGTTGAAACAAATCAGTAACTTCTCCTAAATTAGAAGAAAAAGCAAAAGAACGTGTTTTCGGCAAGACGTCGGACAAACTGTACAAAAATAATAGTAAGAACTTTGCGTAGGCACTAACCGAACCGCTAACGTCGCAAATAGCAAATATATTAGGCCGATCTTTCTTTTTTGTCTTCCAGTGGGTATCAAAAAGCACTCCTTGGTTATTGATATTCCGACGAATGGTTTTTGCAACATCCAACTGGCCGCGACGCTTTACACGACGACGCCTGGAATGCCTCGCGACTAATGCTTTGGCCATTTTTCTAACCAATTCTTGCATCGTTTCAAAATAGCGCTGTTCTATTCGTGACAGATTAGCTTGCTTTAAAATATCTTCTCTTAATTGTTTGCCCGCAGCGTCAGAATACAATAACAATTGATCCTCGACAAAATCTGCCGCCTGCTGACGTAAACGCAGAACCGCCGTTTGTAAATGCTTGGCCTTCTCACTGGTAGGGTCAGCTCTGTTTAGTATTTTAATCGCATCAGTTACCGATTGAATACCCAAAGCTTGTAATAAGCGGTAACTATAAAGTGCTCTTTGGGTCGAGTACTGTATTTTGTCTAAGCCAATAACTCGAGCTGCTTTTGTAACCTGCAAAGCTATAGCGACTTCATCAGCCGTTAACAACGCCTGTAATAAAGGGCTCGATAAATCAAGTCCTGTTGTAGCACCATCAGACTCTGTGGCTACCACTTCTGGCGCACGCCCGTTCTCAGATGGGGATAAGTCACCACTAAGACTTTCTAATGCTGGCTCACCTTCACCATCGCCCTGACCTTCACCATCATCTCCGCTACCATCACCATAAGCGACGGGAAACTGCTCCGACTGATCTAATAATGAATTAACTGAATCATTCGCCAGGATATCGCCGTAGTCGCTAGCCCCAAAGTGATCGAAACTGAAAAATCGCTCGAAACACTCATTAAATCGCTGCTTATCTTCCTCGGTTTTTGCCAACACTATAGCTAAACTATCGTGAAGCAACTGACGTTTCTCATAGTCAACTAGTGCCACAGCGTTAGCGGCATCAATAGTTTCAGCGGTAGACACACGAAGCTCAGACTTACGCAACGTATGAATAAAATCTATTAGTAACCTATCCACTCTCGCTATCTAACCATCCTTTTTTTAAAGGTAGAAAACCAGCTATTAACCCCAGCAACTAAACTTTAACAGCGGCTGATAGTAAACTCGGTAATTCCGTTTCTACCTGTTCAATATCATCGCGAAATTTTAGTAGTATGTTTAACGTAGACTCGACCATTTCTCTATCCAGACAGTCAGCATGTAGTAACAACAAAGTTCTGGCCCAATCAATAGTCTCACTAACCGAGGGCGCTTTTTTGAGATCTAATTCTCGAATTTTTTGAACGAAAGCAACTAGCTCTTTGTTGAGCTTCTCGGGAATGTCGGGAATACGACTTACGACGATTCGCCGCTCAAGTTCGGCATCAGGAAAAGAAATATATAAATGAATGCAACGCCGCTTTAATGCATCACTTAATTCCCGCGTGCTATTACTGGTTAAAAATACGATGGGGATAGTATTAGCAGTAACAGTTCCTAACTCGGGAACCGTTACTTGGTAATCAGATAATAGCTCCAATAGTAATGACTCAAATTCATAGTCAGCTTTATCAATCTCGTCGATCAACAAAACTACCCCCTCTTCGCTAGTCAGAGCTTGTAACAACGGGCGGGGTTCCAGAAATTCTTTGGCATAAAAAACGTCACCAAAGGCATGCAAGCGCTGCATGGACTCATCCAACCCTTGCGCATCATGCAGTATATCACCCAACTTTTCTTTTAACATTTGAGTGTAGAGAAGCTGCTTGCCATACTTCCACTCATATAGAGCTTTAGCCTCATCTAAACCTTCGTAGCACTGCAAGCGCACTAAGTCTTGCTTTAGATAGCCTGCCACACATTTTGCTAATTCCGTTTTACCCACACCCGCGGGCCCTTCTACCAAAATTGGTTTTTGTAAGTGGTGGGCAACATAAACGGCAGTCGCTATTTGCTCGGTAGCAATATAGCCCGGCTGCCCAAATCCCGTTAGTATTTGATCAATTGAGGACAGTAGCGCCTCTCTCGTTTTATCGAGTGCTAACGAAGATTTATTCATAAATTATCCATACGATTTAACTCTTAGCGACAATGACTGCTTAGCTACGGTTAACGACAGCTAACGAACTTCTATCAAATTAATACTTTAAGGCTGCTGCACAACATAATGTTTTATTGCTGCCCTATTCACTTGGCTATCGGCGAACGGAATGTCCAGCCATTGTTTATCAGAATACATTTGTGTTTGATCATAAAAATACGGTGAATCAGGGTTCGCAGACAATGAATACGTTAACAAGGCTTTGATGCTAGGTCCATCATCAGAAAATTCTGTCGCCATTATCCAGCTAGAGCTCCAACGGGTGACTTCAGGATAACCCTCACTACCTTCAAAATTAGCCTCTACCTTGTTAAACACCCCTTCTATTTCCTGACCGCCATGAAGAGGAATCACTACCCCGTTTCGAGTGACACTTTGTACGTCACCTAACTTTGCATCCAGTGCAATGCCAGCCCTCTCTAAGCGCACAATCGCTTTGGCCAAGCTAAGTAATACTGTTGGGTTATCATTAGTATTTAGCCCTCTGGGAGTATCAAGAGGATGCGCTTCGTCAAAAGGCACTTTGAACTTAAAGCTCTTGGGTAAATATCGAGTATATTGGTAGTCATTTGCGGCCGCAAGAAACTCACGGAATAAATGAGCACCCCGACTTTCAATATTAGAGTGCAAATCCCAGCTATCCAACACATCACAAGCCGCCCGAAGGTCGACCGTTTTATCGCCTTCTAATTTTACGCTAGGATTTTTTTTGCAAAGAACCACTAAATCATCACGAATTATTTCCCCCGCATAGTTCTCATTGGCAAATAATAGCTGCTGCAAATCGGCTCGAGATATTTTTCTATCACTTATTGAGTCGCCTAAAACTATCGAATCCTCTGCAGAATCGGTAGCATTATTACTATGCAGCAACTCCTGTATCATTTTGAGACCAGAACGAGTTCTTAGTGTACGCTGCTGCTTTTCGTTTCCGAGCACCTCAGGATAGCCTGTTAAAGGTTGATTCGGATTCGACAACCAAAAACTATCGTTAGAGTTAGTGACATAATCTTTGCGAAAAACAACAGGCATATCGTCAGGAGCGAAAATACCTGCACTCGCTGCGTCGTCATCATTACCCCACTGGCAATCTGAACGGGAGCCATCAAATGCAGCCCCTCTCAATACAGCGCAACTCGCCATTTTATAGTCACTTATGTGCGGAACAGGGCCGGGGTCGGTATATAGCACTTCGCCCTGATTATCAGCGGCAATAAGATTGACCATCAAAAATTGATTATCGTTGTGTATCTGTTTTAGTTCACGGACGGTCTTTGCACTATATTGATCAAAGGTAGAAACCTCTCCTCTCCAACCAGTATCAAGAGTACGGACTGCATAAGCAGTTTGATCCGTCCAGTCAAAAAATTCGCTCTTGACTAACATTGCCCCGTAGTGAGTCGAGTAAAATGAATGTGTACGAGCCTCGATACTGCCGTCAGCAGCTTTAACCTGAACCGTCACCGTTTCCTTTTTCATTGGGTACTCTGCGCCGTCAAAAAAGTAGGAGGTAGCTTTACCCGGAACCAGTTTTAATTGATAAAAGCTCAGCCGTTTAGCCGTTGAAACGGTGCTTGTCCAGGCAACATTTTCAGTAATCCCAAAACCTACCCGTGGACGTCCCACTAAATTGGCACCCATCACATCAAGCTTGCCGGGTATAGTCTGATGCATGGGATAAAAGCGTTGAAATTCGTTATGCCAGGGCATGTGAGGATTCGTTAATAATAGGCCGCGCCCATTACTTGATACATCACCTCCTATCGCGATAGCGTTACTGCCTCCTTGCTTGGGGATTTCCAGGTAATCATTGACCGCAGCGGCAATCATTAGAGGAGTTAATAGATCACCGCGCTCGTCTGAAATCGTAGTTGAAGTGGTAGTTGAAGAAGGCGGTTTAGCAGCAACAATAATGGGGCGTAGATGATCGAGAAAGCTATCGGCACGCGTCACACGCTTTACATCCAAAGTATTGACAGGTCGTACCCAGCCTTGCCCGCGACATTGAGCGTCAGGCAGATTGTCAACACCCATGGTTTGTAGGTAATGATTGTAACCCGCCGCCGCACCTTGAAATAAAGCATTAATATCGTCAGAGGTTTTTTCTGCCCCATGCCCCCGATTAATTAGCAACTGATGAAACCAATCACTTTCTAGGTTACCGTCTTCAGGGCCAAAATATTTAGCCTTATTCGCACCTAACATTATGTAGTGTTTTGCTAAAATACAAATATTGTCCTCGGCCATAGCATACAGAGTGCCAAATCCCAAGCTACCCAAATCGTTGGCTTTTATATGGGGGATTCCCCCTTTTGTTCTACGGATTTCCGCACTGTAAGCCAATATTTTCTGATCAGAACTACTACCAGAAGATTCAGCTGAATCCAATAATCGCCATTCTGAACAGGCAGAAAGTAATGCGACCAAAATCAGGAATTGTGCTGCACTGCGAAATTTTAAATGACTATTCAATTTTAAATGACTACTCAATTTTGAATAGCTACTCAGTTTTAAATAGTCAGGGCAGTTATCGATCAACATATTCTGGGTCCTATTTTTATAAAAATGTATTCACGTAGTGACTATTTTCTAGAATTTTTTATCACTTCGTAAGCTGACTGAATTTCTTGTGTCTTTTCTGTTGCCATCGCTAACATATCTTCGGGCACGCCCTTGGCGATCATTTTATCGGGGTGATACTGACTCATCAATTTTCGATAGGCTTTCTTGATATCTTTATCAGAAGCCGTTGAGACGACACCTAAAGCTTGGTAAGCATTAGCTAATTCATCGGCGGTACTGGCGCGGCCTGCGGCTCCACCGCCAAAGGTTCGCTGTGCTTTGAGCATCTCAAGCATCTTTTCAAAGCTGTCTGCATCTATATTGATTGCGTTTGCTACACGCCGGAGCATATCTTCTTCATTGATATGGATCTCACCATCAGCGATCGCGATCTCTACCAAAAACATGATCAGGTTTCGTTTTAGATCCCCGCGAAATCTGGATGCAGCGACAAATCGGGATAACGTAGCCTGCATATCATAGTCTGCGCCAGTCCCCTCTTTGAATAAGTAAATTGCTTCTTTCCGCTTACTTTCGTCCATACCCATTCGGGCCATTAACGCTTCAGCTTGTGCAATTTCGTCTTCGCTAACTCGGCCATCGGCCTTAGCCATGTGCCCCATCAACGAAAATGTAGTTTCAAAAAAGATATCGGCGCTCTGAGCATGTAGTGTATAACTATCTTGTAAATTACTCTGTAAACCGCGACCAAAAAAACCACCCACAAAGTAGCCCAGTAGCGCCCCAAAAAAGCCACCAAAAAATAAAAAACCTAACAACGCGCCAATAAGCTTTGCCAAAATTTATTACCTACCTTTAATTTCCTTCACTATATAAAATAAAACTTCGCTTTAAATACTTACTACCAAGACGTTGACAATAAAAAAATACTGGCAGCTCAACTTATTTGAGCTGCCAGCCTAAACTAAAAGACCGGCAAATGCCGGTCTTCATATAGAAAAAATCCGCCATTAAGCCACTTCAAACAAGCCGGCAGCTCCCATTCCACCGCCAATACACATGGTGACGACTACATATTTTTCCCCTCGGCGCTTTCCTTCTAACAATGCATGCCCAACCATTCGAGCACCACTCATACCAAAAGGATGCCCGATCGAAATCGCTCCACCATTGATATTGAGCTTATCATTATCAATGCCAAGTTGATCGCGACAGTAAATCACCTGGCAGGCGAACGCTTCATTAAGCTCCCAAACGCCAATATCCGTTACGGACAAACCGTGGCGATCTAACAACTTGGGAATGGCGAAGACAGGGCCGATTCCCATTTCATCTGACTTACAGCCCGCAACCGCCAAACCACGATAAAACCCCAGCGGACTTAAACCTTGTTTTTCAGCCATAGACGCTTCCATTATCAATGAGGCCGAGGCGCCATCAGAAAGCTGCGAAGAGTTGCCGGCGGTGATAAAGCGACCTTCTTTGACCCAATTGCCGTCTTTCCAAACAGGGTTTAATGACTGAAGACCTTCCAGTGTTGTAGTCGGACGATTACACTCGTCTTTACCCACAACCACATCTTCGAAGGTGACTTCTTTAGTTTCTTTATTGAATACAGACTTAGTCGCATTCATAGCGACGATCTCATCATCAAACAAACCTTTTTCTTGTGCCGCAGCGGTTCGTTGTTGGCTTTGCAGACTATATTCGTCTTGTGCTTCACGCGAAATATTGTAACGCTCTGATACAATCTCGGCCGTTTCTAACATCGGAATATAGGCTTCAGGCTCTACATTTAATACTGCTTTCGATTGGCTGCGATAAGTATTTTTGTGCTTATTTTGAGTTAGTGAAATAGACTCTACTCCACCGGCTACCGCTACATCGTATTCGTTACACATAATACTTTTTGCTGCCGTGGCAATCGACATTAAGCCCGAAGAACACTGGCGCTCTATCGCCATGCCTGCCGTAGTTTCAGGTAAACCGCCAACACGTGCACAAAGGCGGCCCAGATTATAAGACTGGGTTCCCTGTTGTGCAGCTGCACCAAAAATACAGTCATCGACCATCGCAGGATCGATACCCGCTTTTTCAATCACAGCGCGAACGCAATGCCCGCCCATCGCTGGAGCTTCTGTGTCGTTAAAGCCCCCTCGAAATGACTTTGCTAACGCTGTTCTTGCTGTTGAAACGATTACGGCTTCGCGCATTCTACTTTCCTCAATAAATAATAATTCGATGTATCAATTTACTACCAAGGCACTTGAAAAGAATACCCTTTATTTCAGGACACACATAAATATGTCTCTATAGTTCGACGCTGGCATCCTTGCCAGCAACGGTCTTGAAATAAAGGCTATTCTTTTCAAATGCCTTATTACTATATCCAGTATTAGTCAGTTTTCAGTATGATCCTATTTCAAGCATCATCAGGCCCTAACTTATTAAAATCCTTTTAAAACCTGATTTCTATATATTTAACTCCGCTGAGATGAACAGCTAACAATTTCGCCCGTCATATACGAAGAATAATCGCTAGCAAGAAACATCATAACGTTGGCTACTTCCCAAACTTCAGCTCCACGACCAAAGGCTTCGTCTTTTACCAATTGATGAAGCAACTCTTCTGATGTGGTTTTCTTTAAAAACTCGTGCACCGCAATACTAGGAGAGACCGCGTTAATCCGCACACCAAATTCTGCCGCCTCTAACGCTGAACAACGAGTCAAAGCCATAACACCCGCTTTTGCTGCTGCGTAATGGCATTGCTCGGTTTGTGCACGCCAGCCAATAACCGAGGCGTTGTTAACAATAACACCCTTACCACGTGGCTGCATGTGTCTGAGAGCTGCCCTAGTCATTCTCATAGTGCCGTTTAGCGTGACATCAATCACTCGATCCCACTCTGCGTCTTCCATCTCTACCAAGATTTTGGAACCCCCTAATCCCGCATTATTAATCAGTACATCGATATGACCCATTTTTTCGACGGCCGTATTGATAAGCGACTGAACATCGTCTTCGTTAGTCACATTACATAGCTGCGTGTGAGGACGTAAGCCGGTTTCTTCTTCAAGCTTATCCGCCGATTTAGCCAATCGACCCTCGTGGATATCAGCGATAAATAATGCCCTGGCCCCTTCTTCTGCGGCCCTTTTTGCGGCCGCAAAACCAATGCCCGCACCTGCTGCGGCTGTCACCAACACGGTCTTACCGGCTAACAGATTATGCCCTTGAACGTACGCTGGAATTTCTTGACTCAAAATATTCTCCTAATTTTCGTTGACCCGCCGAACGAGCTCTTTTATATGAAAATAATTAAATTCGATAATATTTGTTTTACTGCCTAACCCTTAGCTTCTCGCGGCATACCCAATCCACGCTCGGCAATAATATTTCGTTGGATTTGATTAGTCCCACCATAAATTGTGTCGGAGCGAGTAAAAAGATACATTGATTGCAGCCGGGTTAAATCATAAGGTGCCTGTTCGCAAATTTCTGATTCTGGCCCCAGCACATCCATCGCCAACTTACCCAGATTTCGATGCCAACTCGCCCAATGTAACTTATATACCAATACTGATTTATCAACACTGTCGCCCGATGTGTCGGACAACATGCGCATAGCGTTATAACGCATTAAACGCAACCCGGTATGTGCTTCGGCAATTCGTTGCCTTAATACGGGGTCTCGACTTGCACCATTTTCTTTTGCGATGGCTATAATCTGACTCAACTCATTTTGAAACAACATTTGTTGCCCCAGTGTTGAAACTCCGCGTTCAAAACCCAGTAAAGCCATTGCTACTTTCCAGCCTTCCCCAGGTGCGCCGATAATATCTTCAGCCACAGCATCGTCGAAGAAGACTTCATTAAATTCCGATGTTCCTGTTAGTTGCTCTATAGGCCTGACTTCAACTCCAGGTTGATCCATTTTAACCAAAAAGAAGCCCAATCCTTTATGACGTTTTGACTCAGGCTCACTGCGGGCAATAACAAAACACCAGTCCGCTTCGTGCGCTAGCGAAGTCCAGACCTTTTGACCGCTAATTTTCCACCGGCCAGCTCCGTCTGCCAAACTCTCGTCCCACACCGCTTTAGTTTTAACATTGGCCATATCTGAGCCCGCTGATGGTTCGGAGTAACCCTGACACCAGAGTTCACTACCACTCACAATAGCGGGCAAATATTTTTTCTTTTGTTCTTCGGTTCCAAACGCATTGATAGTGGGGCCTGCTAGACCTTCACCGATATGCCCCATACGCCCAGGCCCTCCGGCTCGAGCATATTCCTCATGAAAAATCACTTGCTGTTCAATGCTGGCACCACGACCACCGGCTTCAAGAGGCCATCCAATACAAGTCCAACCCCCTTCGGCGAGTTTTTTTTCCCACGCCAGACGCTCAGACGAATACATGTGTTCGTCACCTGGACCACCACGAAAGCGAATCTTTTCAAATTCACCACCAAGGTTCTCTTTGAGCCAAGCGGCAATTTCGGCACGAAACTTTTCATCCGCTTCGCTAAACTTTAATCTCATTCACTAGACCTCTAACAAAATCTACTAATATCTCTGTGATTAACAATAACTGTTATTCCGCAACTAGTGTTCCGTAACGAGTGCTCCTAAGCTAGTAGAAATAAGTACTGTGCTTACTCTGTATTAATTCGGTTAATCCAACAAACAAGCCGCAATCAACTCGCGGTGATAGCTGCTATTGCCTAAAAACGTTTCTGTAGACTTTGCTCGCTTGAAGTATAAATGGCAGTCATACTCCCAAGTAAAACCTACACCACCAAATAGCTGAATACTGGTGCCTGCATTAAAAAAGAATGTGTCAGAACAATAAGCTTTGGCCATACTTGACGCTTCCATTAGCTCGGCAGCAAACTCTTTATCGCCATCTTCTGCCAAACATTCCTGAGCAACGCAAGCTGCGTAATAAACTGCCGAGCGAGACACCTCTACCTTCAATAACATATCGGCCGCTTTGTGCTTAATCGCTTGATAACTAGCGATAGTCCGACCAAACTGTTCTCGTTCCTGCGTGTATGCTACCGCCATATCCAAAGCTTGCTCAGCACCGCCTAATTGTTCAGCCGCTATAGATACTTGCGCTAACTGAATAATGGTGGCTAATTGCGGCCAAGCCTTCTCCGCATTTTCCATCACCGCATCGGCGCTTAGTACGACATCGCTTAAAACAATTTCAGCTTGTTTGCGCGTTTGGTCCATAGTCGCTAACCATTGGCGGCTTATTCCCGATGTATTAGAGGGTAAAACAAACAAGCTAATTCCCTCTTCACCGCTACTGCCTTCTACTCTTGCGGCAACTACTAATAATTCTGCGGTATGACCATCGGGAACAAAGCGCAAACGACCATTGAGAATATAACCTTTATCGTTAGCGGTGTAAGTTGCTTCTACTGCTGACGCATCCCAGCGCCCATTTGTACCTGTATAGGCTAACGTTGCCGTTAATCCTTTTTCGGCAATTTTTGGTAGCCACTGCTGTTTTTGTTGTTCAGTTCCTGCGATCAGTATTGCATTTACGCCAAGGCATACAGTAGAAAAATAGGGAGAGCACAAAAGATGCTTACCCATTTGCTCTAATAATGCGGCGAGTTCTACATAACCTAAGCCCATACCGCCGTATTCCTCGGGAATATGGATAGCCTGCCAATACATCTCTGCACAAATTCGCTGCCACAAATCGGCATCGTAACCTGACTCGGTAACCATAGCGGTTCTAATCGCTTCGCTGTTTGACACATCGCTCAGAAAACCCGCCGCGGATTCGCGAATCATTTCCTGTTCTTCGGTAAATACAAATTCCAACGTTGTAACCTCGGTAATTTAGTGACACGTTACTACTAACTACTAACGGGCAATTACTTAGGATAATTGCCCTGGATAATGACCCTCTGACATGACTGGCACTTACTTAAAGTGGCAGTGTTTTAGCTTCGATCCGAGTAAGACCGGTGTTTATCCCCAGAAAAAACGCGGTAAATACGTCCATGTAGCTCAACTGTGGCATCCATGCCACAGTTGTTTTTATGGGGATAAACACCGGTCTTACGCTTAAGTAAGTACCATTCCTCTGACATCAACTAAGATTGCCGTGAACAACTTGTCTAATGTTTAAGTCCCATAGACTTTTTGCGCTGGAACTTCTTTAGTTAGTAATTCGTCCATTGCTTTGCCAATTTCTTCGGCTTGCCAGCGATCACCTTTGTCGACGCCTTCCGTACTACGCCAGCCATCGGCGATTGAGATTTTTCCTCCTTCGCATTCAAATATACGACCACTTACCTTGGCCCCATCTTCAGACGCCAACCAAATCAATAAAGGAGAAACATTCTCTGGCGCCCAGTAATCAAAGCTGCCATCTTCTGGCTTGGCCATTCTCGTGGCCATTGACTCAACCGCCGTCGTCATACCTGTGCGAGCAGCCGGCGTTATCGCATTAACACTAATGCCATAACGGCCAAGTTCAGCCGCCTGATTCAATGTCAGCGCTGCGATACCTGCCTTCGCTGCGGCATAATTAGATTGTCCAATTGAACCCTGCAATCCCGCTCCCGACGAAGTGTTAATAATTCTGGCGTCTACCGGATTGCCGGCTTTAGACTCAGCACGCCAGTAGTGAACGGCATGTGAAGAAATACAAAAATGGCCTTTTAAATGTACCGCCATAATCGCATCCCAATCTGCCTCTGTTAAAGAGGCAAACATACGATCGCGATTGATACCTGCGTTATTGACCACCACGTGCAATGCGCCGTAGGTTTCAATTGCTTGTTTAACCGCATTGGCTGAGTCGTCGTAATGGGTGATATCCGAGGTATTAACAACCGCTTTACCGCCGGCGGCAGTAATTTCATCGACTACCGCTTGAGCCGCTTCGGCGTTAATATCATTGACGATTACGCTAGCACCTGCGCTAGCGAATGATCGCGCATGTGCAGCACCTAATCCGCCGCCTGCTCCCGTAATAATTACGACTCTACCGTCACAAATTCCACTCATGGAAAACTCTCCGAAGACTTAAATTAAAAAATAAATTTTACAATTCTGGCTACTATAATATTTTACATCAGAAACCCAAGAGTCTCTAAAACTGTTCACCGTATATCATGGCAGGTCTCACTTCGACCCAATCGACAATTAACTCACGACGCTGAAACAACCATTGACCGTCGATTTTTACATATTGATCTTGATAACGAATAGCCCAATCCTCAACTTCCCGCTTGCCGTCAACGACCTTGATATGGCTCGCCGTACAATAAGTTTCACCGGTCGCTGTGTCATTTTGAATACTAATCGTTTGATTAAATATCTTGTGTTGTGTGCACTCAAACATTTTCGCCATCATTTCCGGCATGCCCGCTAAGTCTTCGTGACCGTTCACTTCGATACCGCCAGGCGCAAGAATTTTTGCGTCTACGGCAAACAATGGAAGTAGCAATTCCTTATTACGCCTATCCACCGCTTGCGCGTAACGACAAGCCAAATCATAAAATGGATTGCTGTTACCCGTAACAGATTCCATTACTTCGATTCCGTGCTCGAGTTTGTCGGCCCAAAAAACGCGCGCATTGAGGTGACCTTGCCCTCGTCGTTAAAAACCATCACATCAATAGGGTTAAAGCGCATGATGCTTTCGCCCAGATCCACGCTACCCGTAAATGCAAAGGCGGCTTCATTACCGGCGATACGAATTTCCGATTCAAGTTTTAATTTAACCCCCATACTCATCGCACCTTGGTAAAACTCGCGAACAGCTTCACGGCCTTGTTTAACGGGCGAACCAACGGGGTCTTCAACCGAACATTCGTCAGCGTAAATGCCCATTATCGCTTCTAAATCGCCGCTTTCAAACGCACCAATATAAGTGTTAACCGCATCTGCTATTTTTTGTTCCAGTGACATAGTGTAATCCCCGTTTTAGTTACTACATTAATTTTAAGTATCTGGTTTTAAGTGCCTGACTTTAAATGCCTGATTTTAATCTATCGAAATGGCTGCTACCAATTTAAAGGCGTTCAAGTATAGTTACATTCGCCTGGCCGCCGCCTTCGCACATCGTTTGTAAACCGTAGCGTCCACCTGAGCGTTCTAATTCGTGCAGTAACGTCGTCATTAACTTAGTTCCGCTAGCACCTAGTGGATGCCCTAATGCTATAGCGCCGCCATTCACATTAGTTTTTGCAGGATCGTAGCCGGTTTCTTTTAACCACGCCATTGCTACCGATGCAAAGGCTTCGTTTATTTCTACGACATCGATATCCGCCATCGTCATACCCGATTTTTTCAATGCATGTTCGGTTGCCACTATGGGGCCGGTTAACATCCAAATAGGGTCATCGCCTCTAACACTAATATGATGTATTCGTGCTCTAGGAGTTAGTTGATACTTTTTTAGCGCCGCTTCGGAAACAATTAACATGGCGCTGCTGGCATCGCAGGTCTGGCTTGAAACGGTGACCGTGACCTTGTCGCAGCCAAATAGAAAGTCCAACTCGGCCATTTTTTCTAAACTGCTTTCTCGCGGGGTTTCATCGTGCTCCACACCTTCGAGAGCTACGATTTCACGAGCAAAACGTCCTTCTTTAATCGCTTTGATTGCTCTCGTATGTGACTCTAACGAATATACTTCCAAGTCTTTGCGACTAAAACCCCATTTATCAGCAATCATCTGCGCCGAATTAAATTGCGTAGGCGGCTTATTTCCGTACCTTTTGACCCAACCTTTAGAACCCGTAAACGGGTCGCTAAAACCCATTGGCTCAGCCGCTATCATGGCCGAGCTGATCGGAATTTGAGTCATCGTTTGCACGCCGCCGGCTAAAATCACGTCCTGCGTCCCGCTCATCACCGCTTGCGCCGCAAAATGCACCGCTTGCTGTGATGAACCACACTGTCGATCAATGGTCGTTCCCGGCACGCAATCGGGCATACCAGCAACCAGCCAACAAGTTCTGGCTATATCGCCAGCTAACGGGCCAATCGTATCGACACAACCAAATATTACATCGTCATATTCGTCGGCGGGAATGCTATTGCGTTCGACTATAGCCTTGATGACATGGGCCCCTAAATCTGCCGCATGGATCTGAGACAGGCCCCCTTTGCGGCGCCCCGTGGGTGATCGCAGTGCATCGACAATATAAGCTTCAGGCATTTAACTATCTCCAATGAAACGGTTTAATGGGAATATGGTTAAACTAAATAAAAGTGTTACCTGCTCCCAGCATCGCCTGATCTGAGAAAATTACGTCAGCTACCCGTTGCTGGTGTAATGCAACGTCACCCCATGTGTTGTTGTAGGCCCACGCTTTTTTCATATAAATATGCAAATCAACTTCCCATGTATAGCCCATCGCGCCGTGAACTTGCATGGTATTTTTGGCGGCAATTTATGCCACTTCGCTCGCAGCAAACTTCGCTTGACTGACATTAACAGCGGCTGAATCTAAATTGTGTGCCAAGGCATAGGCTGCTCGGTAGACCGGCGCCTTTGCGTACTCTAACTTAAATGCCACATTAGACATCAAGTGTTTAACGGCCTGAAAACTGCCAATGGGTTTACCAAATTGCTGTCGTTCCGACGTGTAGTCAACGGCGAGGTCAATCATCCGCTGTGACAAGCCCAGACATTC
The DNA here is from genome assembly GCA_024280785.1 of Gammaproteobacteria bacterium. GTDB lineage: Bacteria > Pseudomonadota > Gammaproteobacteria > Pseudomonadales > UBA7434 > UBA7434. Next base: position 3,327 of record JAJRPK010000370.1, on the reverse strand, counting down.
AGCAGCGACACCTAACGCACCTCGATTGAGCGCGGCATTAATTATTGCCCTACCCTCCGGGCCTTTGGCTACCAAAGTATCTTTAGAGGGTGTCCAATCAATTGAATACAGTTTTCGACTGGGGTCGACCGATTGATTGTATTGAAGCTGCACCTGTTCCGGTTTTAGAGCGTGAAGTTCTTCGCCACTTTGTAAAATCAACAAATCTGCCAAATGTGCATCTTCGACTAATAAATTAGCCTCAAGACCAACGATAACCTTAGCACTACCCGAGGCAATTTTTGGCAGCCATTCGTCTTTCAATGAGGAGATAGCAAGTACCGTAGGCACGGCAACTAACGCCGTATGAACTAGCGGTTCTGGCAAGGCGACATAACCGCACTCTTGAGCAATCAAAATGAAATCCAACTCATTCATGCCTAAACCACCGTACTCTTCAGGCACAGTAATGCTACTCAACCCCAGCTCGGCAAGCTGTCTCCATAATTCATCAGAACGGCCGCTATCGGTTTCCCATAGACCGCGAATTTTCTCGGCGGTAATCTCGTTAAGCAAGAATTCGCGCGCTGATTCTTGAAACAATAATTGATCTTCGGTAAAGGTAAAATCCATTGCTATCGTCTCCTCTACCTTGGCATGCCAAGCATCCGCTCGGCAATAATGTTGCGTTGAATTTCGTTGGTACCGGCATAGATAGGGCCGCTTTGAGCGAACAACCAACCGTCTAACCAACTTCCCACTCCAGCTGCATCAGGAGCATGCGGTTCTAATTCTGCCCGCGCACCTAACAGACTCATCGCTGTGGCGTGCATATCTCTATCGAGCTCAGACCAAAATATTTTATTAGTCGAAGATTCCGCGCCAATCTTTCCACCTTTAACCAAGCGACACGCCGTTTGATAGGTCGCCAAAGTATAGGCCTCTGCGTCCATATAGGCTTTGATCACAGAATTTCTTACCGCAGGATCGCGGTCGGCACTGGTTTGATTTTCTTTATATAGCTCGACCAAACGTTTAGCTGTCTGTTGAAATCTTGCAGGAGAACGCAACATCAGGCCCCGTTCAAACCCCGCCGTTGCCATAGCGACACTCCAGCCCTTGCCAACTTCACCGAGCAGACAGTCAACAGGAACCCTGACATTGTCAAAAAATATTTCGGCAAAGCCTGGTAAACCGTTAAGCTGTGGTATAGGTCGTACAGTAATGCCTTCCAGCTCTAACGGCACTAAGATAAAACTAAGTCCCTTATGCCTCTCGGAGTTGGGATCGGTGCGAAACATACCAAACGCCCAATCGGCCCACACAGCTCTGGTTGACCAGGTTTTTTGGCCATTGATAATATAGTATTTGCCATCTTCTGACAGCTCAGCTTTGGCGCGTATTGCTGCCATATCGGAACCCGCATTGGGCTCAGACCAAGCTTGGCACCAAATATCCTTACCGGTAGCCATACCGTTTAAAAATCGTTTTTTCTGTTCCTCAGTACCGTACTCCATCATCGTTGGCCCGAGTAAAAAGATACCGTTTTGGTTGACCCGTAACGGCGCTCCAGCCGCATAATATTCTTCTTCAAAGATCAACCACTGCAATAGGTCCGCCCCACGACCACCCATTGCTTCGGGCCAGGTGATCATCCCCCAACGACCTTCATACAACTTAACCTCCCACTCGCGATGTGCCTGGAAGCCTTCTTCGGTGTCAAAGCTAGGCAAAGGGTCAGCAGGTACATTAGTCGCTAACCACTGCCTAACCTCCGCTCGAAAATCATTTTGTTCTTGTGTGTAATTTAAGTCCATAAAGTCCTAACGTGTTTTTACAGTGTATCTATTAAAATTGATCTTAATGAAGTCTTGGCGCTATCATTTGATCAAGCATTCAACCCAACTTTTCGGCCGAGCATTAATCAAATTCTGCATTACGCTTCTCAAGAAAAGCATCTCGCGCTTCTTGTGAATCACCCATGGTATAGGCTTCAAAAGTAAAGCCTTGCTCCCAGCGATATTTGTTTTCTAAATTACCGTCTTCGATTCCATTTAACGCTTCTTTCGCCAAGGCCACCATTGCGGGTGATTTTTCGGCAATTTTATTGGCCATGTCGCGGGCTGTCGACATTAGCTCCTCACGAGGAACCACTCTCTCTACCGCACCTAAACGATAAGCTTCTTGAGCATCTATAAACTCGCCGGTAAAATACATATATCGCACTTTTTGCACGGAAAACATTCGCTGTAAATGTGCGCCACCACCCAGGGCCCCGCGGTCAATTTCTGGCACTCCAAAACTAGCGCACTCGGAAGCAATAATAATATCAGCCGCACCACTAATACCGATACCACCGCCCAAAACAAAGCCGTGTAACGCGACAATAACCGGTTTTGGATTGAGATGAATCGCTTTAAACGTATCGTAATTACCGCGGTTAACATCAAGAATTTTACTGCTATCAGCGGCTAACTCTTTGATATCAACACCGGCACAAAAGCCTTTACCCTCTGCCGCAATAATAATAACCCGTACCTGATCATTACTGCCCAATGCGTCAATTTCATTGGCGATAGCAAACCAAGTGTGACTATCGAATGCATTCACCGGTGGATGATTAAAAATAAGTTCGGCAACACCATTATCGTGGATCGTTGTTCCAAAGGGCTGTGACATACTATTACCTTGCTGAGGAGTTTGATCAAAATGACTAAGCTAAAAACTCTACCGGACTAGTGGTAGAGGAATAAACTAATGTACTAACGAACACCAGAAGGGTTATCTTTAAGCTGTTTAGAGCGCAAATTATGCGGGTCTATTTGACCTATCACCGCAAGCTGTTCAACAGTTGGCGCTGCCGTTACAGCAATGGAATCAGGAATACAGAGCTCAAAACTCGTATTTTCGACCACCTCATTAATATCCACTCCGGGATGAAGACTCACAACCCGCATCTGGAAGTCTGGCCCACCAAAATCCATTACGCATAAATTAGTTAATACCATACGCAAATCGACATCGGCCAGATTGCGACCTTTAGTTAAGCGGTCAGGGTTGTAGCCAATGGTACAAACCATATCGCATTCACCGTCGACAAAAACACGTTTGTTATGTACGGGAACCAAGAAAGAGTTAGCATGACTTATGGAATTCCCAGGAAAACCACGCGCCCCTAACATCTGAACTTTAGGTTGTGCATAGGTGCCGCCTATGCAAGAAATATTAGACTGACCAAACTTGTCCATCTGTGTGGGGCCGCCGGTAATATGGCGACAACCACTCCAGACGTTATCAAAAATACGTGAGAACCCCATCCAGGATTCATTCTTTTGGACAAAGTCATCG
>JAJRPK010000369.1 GCA_024280785.1 Gammaproteobacteria bacterium | reverse complement strand
TTGCCTTTTGCGCAGGGGCTGACCTTAGCGATGGCGGACATGCCTTTGATAGCACGGATCGTGAAGATACGCCCTCTTGCCCGTTATCCATGCAAGCGTGGGAGATTCGTAAGCCTGTTATTGCTGCCTGTAACGGTCATGCGGTTGGGGTAGGCCTCGGCATTGCAGCACAGTGTGATATTCGCATCGTGGCGAAAGAGGGTAAGTACGGTTTTTTACAAAACCGTAGAGGAGTCGTGACAGATTTTGGTATGACCAGTATTCTGCCAAAAATCGTCGGCATGGAGCGTGCATTTGAACTGCTAGTCAGGGCCAGTAAATTAACTGGCGACGAGCTTGTTGACATGGGCCTGGCAAGCCGTGCATTACCGGCCGATGAAGTGTTCGCTGAAGCGATGTCTATCGCTAAAGACATGGCAGTGAATTGTTCGCCGTTGGTGATGGCCATGCACAAAAAATTGCTGTGGGATAATTTGAGCCTGTCTACTGCCGATGCTATTGCACAGGAAAGCTTTGCTTTGAACTACAGTATGCGAAAGCCTGATGCATTAGAAGGTGGCGTGGCTTTTTTCGAAAAAAGAGATCCCGTTTGGGAATGTTCATTGAGCGAAGATTGGCCAGACGATTGGCCAGAATAGTGGCGAAAATAGTGGCGAAAATAGTGCCGAAAATAGGGGTGCTGTTTCACCCTGCATTGTCGAAATAGAAAATATAGACATTAAGGAATACAGTTAGATGAAGTTAGATTCAGGTACGTTTATTGAGCCCGGTAGTATACCGGAGATGGCAAAACGCATAGAAGCGATAGGCTTTGATGGGATCTATACTCTGGAAGGGAAGAACGATCCGTTTATAGGTGCGACCATCGCGGCTATGAGTACAGAGAACCTCACCATCATGACCTCCATCGCCGTCGCCTTTGCCCGGAACCCGATGAGCCTCGCATATCTCGGTAATGATCTCCAAACCTTGTCTAAAGGTAGATTTGTACTTGGTTTGGGAACACAGGTCAAATCACATATAGAGCATCGATTCAGCATGCCTTGGGGCAAGCCGGTTACTCGAATGCGCGATATGGTAATGGCTATCCGTGCTATTTGGAACTCTTGGCAAACAGGTGAGAGACTAAATTACGTAGGTGAGTATTATCATCATACCTTGATGGTGCCCACCTTTGCGCCGGCTCCTAATGAGTATGGGTCGCCAAAAATATATCTCGCGGGTGTTGGCCCCAAGATGACGGAAATGGTAGGTGAAGTTGCCGACGGTTACTTTGTACACCCTTTCGGATCGAAAGAGTCTTTGGATCAGTTGACCATGCCGGCATTGAGCGCGGGCCTAAAGAAAGCGAAAAAATCATTTGCCGATTTTGATATTGCGGCTCAAGTAATGACGGCCACCGGATTAAATGACCAGCAAATTGAAGAGGCTGTAATGTCGGCTCGAAATCAAATTGCTTTTTACGGTTCAACACCCGCCTATTTGCCAATACTAGAAGTCCACGGTTGGGGCGAAATGCACCTAAAATGGAAGCAAATGGTTAGAGAGAATAAGTGGGGTGATATGGCGGCATCGGTAACTGATGAGATGTTAAATGCTTTCGCCATTGTTGGTAGCGTTTCTGAAGTGGCGAAAAAAATTGTTGCCCGTAGTGACGGTCGTTTACAGCGTGTAAGCCCCGTTATTTATGAATCAAATATTGAAATTTTAGCGGCGTTAGCCGATGCACTTAAGAAAGAAGGCAATGAGTGAAAGCTAAGCTATGAATAAAAAAGCTCTTGTAATAACGGGTGGGAGTCGTGGAATTGGTCTTGCAGCGGCTGCTTTATTTAGAGATTCGGGCTATAGAGTTATCAATTTGTCTCGATCTGCTCCTGCATTAGATGGCATAGAGCATATTGTGACAGACCTATCAGACTCAAATTGGACAAATAAAATTAGTAGACAGCTACAGGCCGCAGTAGCTGGCGTGGATGAGATTAGCATTGTGCACAATGCGGGGCTACTATTAAAAGATAGTGTTGAAACAGTCAATGCTGATATATTACATCGAGTTATGCAGGTCAACGTAGTGGCTCCTGCCGAGCTAAACCAAATTTTGCTGCCGACGATGGGTGCAGATTCATCTATTATTTATGTGGGCTCAACGTTGGCGGAAAAGGCTGTTACAAACTGTTGTTCTTATGTCGTTTCCAAGCACGCTCTTATCGGCCTGATGCGAACGACTTGTCAAGATCTCGTGGGTAAGCAGATCCATACAGCTTGTGTCTGCCCAGGCTTTACCGAAACAGAAATGCTGCGAGAGCATGTCGGGGGCCAACAAGAAGTACTCGACTCGATTGCGAGTGGAGTGACCTTTAACCGCTTAATTGAGCCGATGGAAATAGCTAAAACTTTATTTTTTGCAGCCACGAATCCCGTTGTGAATGGTTCGGTAATGCATGTTAATTTGGGTCAAATTGAACATTAGTGTGGCAAATTATTGGGGCTGGAGCTGGGACTAGGGTGAAATAAAAGACAATGAATCAGCTAACGAGCCCACCGTTTGACCCTGGACGTAGACAGCCGTGCTTTTGCGGCAGTGGCGATAAATTTAAAGACTGCTGTGGTAGCGCCGTAGCTGTTCGTGAGCCTCCACACGGTATTTTTGTTCAGCACCATGCGTTGAAAACCACTCAGTGTCAAAAGTTGGTGTCGTTAGGTGAAGCGAGTCCTAAAGAATGGGTGGGGACGGTGGATTCGGTGACTGGCAAAGTTGGCGGTAAAGAGGATGACTCACGCGTCACCAAACAGGTTATATTGGGGGAAAACCAAGCTGAACTGGACAAGTTAGTACAGAAAATGTGGTTGCAAGTGATCGAGCCTGAATTGGGTGTTCGGATGGAGTGGTTTGAGCAACCTGTCATGCTGCACTATTCACCTGGGGGGCATTATGCTTCGCACGCAGATGCGGAGTACTTTGATACTGCCAGTGGATTATGGCACCGTCAAATGGATCGTGATTTAAGTTTGCTGTTGTATATCAATGAGGACTTTGAGGGAGGTCAAATTAATTTCACCCATTTCCGTTATCGTTATGCCCCTAGCGTTGGCGATTTGGTAGTGTTTCCGTCTGACCATCGGTATAAACACCAGGCAGAAAAAGTAACCAGTGGTACGAGGTATTGCATCGTTAGTTGGGGCGCAGTAGAAGGGGCGCCACGCGCTAATGCAAAGCCGCCGTTTAATGCTTTAAAATTTAAACGGGGTTGGTTTTCTCGTTAACCAGGAAAGGTAATCGATGAAAAATTATTTTCTTTCTTATTTTAGCTGCTTGGCGAAGAGGGCTTCTGTATTGACTTCTTCTCTAATTATTTTTTCTTTCATCTTGATCAATGGTTTGGCCCTGTTTTCTCAACTGTCAGTGGCAGATCAATACAAATATAAGGACGCCAATGGCCATTGGCGTTTTACCGATACTCCCCCTGGCGGCGCTAAAAATGTCGAGCGAATTGCTAAAGACAAAAGTGACGATATCGCCGGGTCAACGGATCTAAATGCGCAACTCCTTAAAAAGTATCATCCCGACACTGTCATTGCCAGTTCGACCTTAGCGGTTGTTACGATAAAAACGGGGGTTGGAACGGGGTCGGGGTTTTTTATATCCGAGTCGGGCTACTTGATAACTAATAAGCATGTTGTTAGGCCGAGTAAGCAATCAATTGCTGAGACTCGTCGAGAGTTTGAAGTTCAAAAAAAACAATTAGACCAGCAGCAACGAAAGTTGTCGAGCCAACGCAAGCGGTTGAAGTCGACGAAGGAAAATTTAGATCGAAGAGAGAAGGAATTGGAGTATTTCTCCGGTGATGAAAAAGAACTACGGCAAAAGGAGTTTGCTCGCTCTCGTCGTCAGTATTTGGACTCAAAAAAATATGTAAGTCAGAATAGAAAGACATTGTCGGCGAATTTTCGAAAGTATCGATCGCGTTGGGATACATTTAACCGGAAAACTGCGCATGCTGCTGTTGCAAACCGGTTTACTGTGTACCTAAAGGATAAAACAAAGTTGGAGCTTTCTTTGGTAGAACTGAGCAAGACGCATGATCTTGCGCTATTAAAACTGAATGGATATGTGACACCCTATATTAAGATTAACGAAGTGATGGACTTGAGACAAGGAGAAGACATTTTTGCTATAGGAAGCCCTTTGGGGTTACACGATTATGTTACTGCCGGCGTTGTGACTAGTATTAAGTCTGATAAAATTATTTTCGACGCACAAATATTACCCGGCAACAGCGGTGGCCCGTTAGTCAATGCAAAGGGGATACTGTTAGGTGTTAACACGCAAAGGTTATCTCGCTCTCGCTCTTTGGATGCTCAAGGTTTTGGAATTGCGATTCCATTTTCTGTTATGCATCGTGAGTTTTCCTCGGCCTTTGGGCATAAAAATCCGATAATTCAGTCTAAACGGGTTCAACAAAATGTTGAGTCTAATCCGTTATTAGAGTCGATTATGAATGACTTTCGTAACGGTGGAGACGAGATAGAGTAGTTTTGATGTGATGTTCATTGGGCTTGTAAGGGTGGTGAGCCTCTATCGAAGCAGGCTATGGATTTAAATTTGACGTTAAGTTCTTCGGTTAAAAGTGAGTGTCGGGGTCGCCCGACAGCGACCTACTTTTGTCAGCAGCAACAAAAGTAGGCAAAAATGCCGTAAGCGTTCCGTCGCTTAAACACGGAAGCTTGCACGTATTAGGTATTTGTGAGCAGCGACATCACGTGTTTTACACCTGTTTTGGCAAGCCATTAAGAGCCGTAGCTTTGGTGATGCTGGGAACTAGTCTGGGGCGGTTCATTGGTGGTGGCTCAAATGAGTTGAGTAAAAGAAGAACCGTGCACGAGCCAAAATTTGTTACGTGAGCGCAATCAAACTATAAAAGTGTTTACTGTGCGCGTAGCAGACGTTGAAACCACCTGAAGAAATTTAGCTTACCGCTTTTTCAACATCGACTAGCATTTCTGCGTAAGTTTTTGTAACCATTTCGACCATCATTTCTGACGTTAACCCTTCCATCGTTACGTGAGTAAACGTAGCGTGCCATTTTGCGTGAGTGGATTGATCGCTGTTAGTTGTAAGCGAAACTTCAACCTGATAGCCCGCCATTGGTGAGCCGGGGATTTGATAGCTTATGCGGTGTTGGTTCGCATCGATGGTTTCCAATATCTCATCGACAGGATCGGCCATACCGGGCATGTAAATGCGGCGAATTTCGCCGCTGCGATCAGCCTTAGTGCTGGGGATGTGCTCAACTTTTTCCGCGCCTGAATACCAATCGAGATTGGCAAAGTCGGAGACTAAGGCCCAAATCTTTTCGATAGGTGCATTGATGTCTTTTTCTGCAATAATTGTGTGCATGCTAAGAGTATCCGTTGTGTTTGCCAGCAAGTGTGTAAGCTATCACCTTATCGGCAGCGATGTGATGGCCAAGCAGCGCAGAATAAGGAATAAAAAATTTCTATTGAGGCGCTATGGTTACTATTTCGAGTAACGTTTTTTTGCTAGAGAACTCTCGACTGATTGGTCCAGAGTCCTTAACGTTGGGCTAAGCAGGTAGAACAGAATAACAATGGTAAGTAACAGCGAGCAGGCTAAGAAAGTGGC
>JAJRPK010000368.1 GCA_024280785.1 Gammaproteobacteria bacterium | reverse complement strand
TGACAACCCAACTTGATAACCCAAATATGCAGGCGCAGGTAGCGGTGCCGGATCGGTAAATAGACCTCCCGAGCTAACCAAAGATGTTCCACTTGCCAAGACAACATCCACAGTTCCGCCAACTACGGTCTCTTCACCCGTACTCACAATTGTTGCCGGTGCTAGCGAGCCGTTGATTTCAACCACATTAAAGCTGTCGCCACCGTCTGTGCCAAAGTTCTCTATACGCAAATCGGCACCATTTATCGAGCGCAACTGTAACTGGGTTCCTGTACTAATTGCGCTGATGCCGCTCCCGGCAAAAAGCTGGTTTATTCGCTGTGCTAAAAAATCTGTCGTTAAGGGTACCGGGGCAGGGTCTAACGCGGGATTGGTAAGATCAACCCCGTTAAACCGGATACGCATTGCGTCGACATCGCCGTCATCATTAAGAGTAATCGCCGCTGAGGTATTAGCCGTCGCGCTAGCCCCGTTGAGCGTGTTAATTCTTGCAGCGGCGGTTGTGGCCGATTCATTCGCCAACAAAGCAATAGATGACGTCTGAGTTACCCCGTTGCTATCAGGCGTCCTTACTGAAATTGTTTCACTGGTAATCAACGCACTAGGGTCGGGATAGCCATTACTCACGCTGCCGATTAACCCGACTGGTGCGGTAAAAACATGTCCTGCCGTAGTGGTCAAAAATGTAGCTCCCGAATCGGAAGGCAGCAAAGAGTTATTTTGGTTCGGTATAAACGGTAAATTTCTTAGAGGAGGCGACAGCGGTTGAGGGCCTGCCGAATTACTGTTATCCAACACATCGTAAGTGTTAGGGCTGGTAAAGCGAATCAGCAGTGAAGGTGTAAGAACGCCGCCGTTAGAAAAGGCAGTCAGACTCGACGAGTCAAACTCTCCGGCATTAATAATGCCGCCTTGAACGACAACACCGGTACCCGTATTAGATAAACTTGCATCAGCAATAATGGGCGATCCTAAAGCCAATGAACTAGGCGAGGAAATATTGACAGCTATTTGCGTTGCCGCAAACCGTGTTGGTTGGATAGAAAAACTATCACCGTCCTGAAAGCTTCCACTACCCAATCTGATTTCAAAGCCTTCGTCGGTGGTAAGCGTTTGAGGAAATGCGTTAGACAGAGCCCCTTCGCTCAATACTTGTTTATCGCTCAATCTAACCAAGGAATATCGCAACGAGCTAGACCCCGACAACCGCAATTGGTAATCACTGCCCTTTAACGCACCCACATCGACAATTTTTACCGATATTTCTCTATCGGCGGGTAATCCGTTATTACTGGAACCAATAGCACGCTGACTTTCAAGTGTCGTCGAATTGATCGGTGTAAAAAAATCAATCCCGCGCGCGCCCTGCAAATCGACGCCTGCGCGGTGCTGCGCGTTAAACTGTGCTGCAAGTCCCACGGCTAAAACCCCGACACCACCGATGGAATTATCGAGAACTTCTCTTCGATACCGCAACAAGCCGCCCAACTCTCCGCCGGAAAAAGTATCGGTAATAACTTGAGGGTTGCCGTTTATATTAATCGCCAACTCGGTTCGCGTAGCATCGAATTCATTAGCAACGGACTCGATTTTATTGGCCCGTACACCCAAGACCAGTGCCTGCCCCTGGCCAATAAATACATTAACTAAATCACCGTCTTGCTCCGTTGACGTGATAGATACCAGCCCCGACAACTGACGTAATGCTTCGTCGCGGCGATCGAGTAAATCGTTAACTGTGGCGTTGGGCGCAGCACCACCCACGTCGGAAATTTTTTGATTAAGCTGGGCAATACTAACACCTAAGCGATCTACTCTTTGACCCAACGAAGCAATCTGTTTGTTAACGCTGTTTGCCTGAGAATCCAAGCGCGACTGTAGTAAATTAAACCGCTGCGCCAAACTTTCGCCTTGGCTCAAGGCCAACTGCCTTGCGGGCAACGAGGTGGGAGCATCAGCCGCCGCTTGCAAAGACGAGAAAAAACTATTCAGTGCCGAAGAAAGTCCCGTATCGCTATTGGCTATCAATGAATCGAGCTGGCCAATTTGGGTGCTAAATGCGTTCAGCTCGCTAAAATTGGCGGTATCAATTCTTAGCTGTTGCGTTAAAAACTGATCGGTAATTCGGCGAACGGTGATAATATCAACGCCTCGACCAACAAAACCGCCTCGCTCCAACTGAGGCTCTCGAGTGCCAAAGACTGCCGACTGCCGACTGTATCCCTCGACACTGGCGTTAGCGATATTATTGCCAACTGTCGCAATCGCCGTTTGATTGGCAATTAAGCTACTGACACCAATACTTAGTAAACCCATAATTAATAATACTCGTTCTCTCGATTGCGCTATTCAGACGGCTCGGCTGCAATGCTTGCGAAACTCGCTAAAACCAAGATCTGCTGGTATTCGTAAACAACTTTAGCGAAGCAAACTAGACACAATGTGGCTGATGTTATTAGCTGCGCAACTCTTTTAACTACGTGACTTTTTTTACTATGTGACCTTTTTAACTACGTTTTAACTACGTGACTCTGGCCCGGTATTACTAGTAAGCACGGTCTTTAACGGCTCTTGGCTAAGTTCTATTTTACCGATAATCTGCTGTATCTTGCTGGCATAAAGTGGGTCGGTCGCGTACCCGGCCTTGTGCAGCTCGCTAATATATGCGTGACCGTCACTCGCTTTAGTCAGCGCTTGCTGGTATCGAGGCTGCTGACTAACAAAATCAGCATAATCGCTAAAACTCTGTGCAAAAGAATCGTAACGACGAAATTCCGCCTTTACTCTTAACGCTGCACCACCGCGATACTCTACCGTTTCAACTTCGGCAACCGGCCCAGTCCAGCGCTGGTCTGCTTTAATCCCAAACAAGTTAAAGCTACTATTTCCCTTGCCATCTTGAGGTATATATTTACCCCAACCCGTTTCTAGCCCCGCTTGCGCCAATAAAACTTTAGGTTCAACCCCCAATCGCTCGGCTGCTTTTTTAGCGTACGGTTGCATCGCTTGAATAAACTGCTGAGGCGAGTCAAATATTGGCTTAGCGCCCGTTACACGGTTTTCTACGTTAGATGGAGCTGTAGAGGCAGTCGGTTGAGCAGCAATGTTCGGCTTGCTCTCGACCGCGTTTACCGCTTGTAACCGTATTTTCAAATTAGCTAAATCTATTCCAAGAGTATTATTATTTCTAATTAACTCGATGCCCTTTTGAGAGTCAGAAGCTAAACTTATCCCAGAGCCATTATTTATCGCTCCCGATTTGTCCTCAGTTTTAGCTTCGTCTACACCCCATTGATTAGCCAATTGCTCTGCAAATCCCAAGCCCTTATCTTTAGTAAGCTCCAAGCTCCATTGATCATCAAGCATACCCTGATAAAAAGACACCTGATTACCACTTAAAAAATTACCCTCGGAAAAAACTTCTGTCGCAGCACGCATATTTTTTAACATCATTTGCACAAGCATTGATTCAAAGTGTTTGGATACCTCTGATAAAGCCGCATTTTTGTCTTCGCGCCCCAACTGCTTGATCGACTGCAATCCCTGGATATCGTTGTACGCCGATTGAGATCGATCCAGTGTGGCGCTTGTAGAGGAAAATGCAGTCATGCGATATCGTCTTGTGAAATATTTTAAATAACAATCAATTCAGCGTGCAATGCACCTGCTTGCTTCATCGCTTCTAATATCGCCATCAAATCACCGGGAGCCGCCCCTACCTGATTGACCGCTCGCACGATTTCTCGTAATTGAGTGCCCGCATCAAATACAAACATACGCCCATCTTCTTCTTCAACCATAATCTCTGAAGATTCGACAATAGCCGTTTCACCACCCGAGAGAGCACCCGGCTGACTTACTAGCGAGTTCTCGGAGACCGTCACTGTTAGACTTCCGTGGGTTACTGCCACTGGAGACACTGAAACGTTTTCACCAACCACAATAGTACCCGTTCGAGAATTAATAATTATTCTTGCTGATGATATTCCTTGTTCAATTTCCAAATTCTCAAGCACTGATACATAAGTGACTCGCTGATCTACGGACTTGGGTGCAGTAACGAGAATAGAACTGGCATCAAGTGCTTTCGCAACATCAGGGCCAAAAACTGTATTAATTCGATTAACCACCCGCTTGGCAGTGGTAAAATCTGAACGATGAAGATTGAAAATTATATTTGCCGCAGAAGCAAAACCCGTGTCAATCACCCGCTCTACACTAGCGCCATTAGGAATGCGACCTACACTAGGAATATTCACGGTAATACTAGACCCGTCATTACCTTGAGCTCCAAAGCCTCCGACAACTAGATTGCCCTGCGCTAAAGCATATATTTTACCGTCGATACCTTTTAATGGCGCCAGCAATAAGCTACCGCCACGCAGGCTTTTCGCATTACCTATAGAGGAAACCGTTATATCGATCTTTTGGCCCGGCTTAGCAAATGCTGGAATTTCTGCGTGAATGGCCACAGCAGCAACATTCTTAAGTTGAAAACGAATTCCCTCAGGCAGCCTTATACCGAATTGCTTCAACATGTTAGTAAAGACTTGGGTAGTAAACGGCGCCTGCGTCGTTTTGTCGCCCGAACCGTCAAGGCCAACTACCAGACCATAACCTACTAAGGAATTAGACCGAACACCCGCAATAGAGGCGATGTCCTTAAGCCTATCAGCAGCAACAGTTGAACTAAAACTCACAGCCCAAATACTACCTACAATAATTAGCAGGCAGGAAATACTCGGCGAAATATATTTGCACATAATGATAGCAACCTAGAAAGGCCAATAAGGCGAATTAAACATGCGAGACATCCAGCCCTGACGGTTGGCATCAGCTAATTCGCCAGTGCCACTGTAGGATATTCTTGCATCGGCGATTTTGGTCGATGCAATTGAATTATTGGACTCCACATCACTCGGGCGAATAAGCCCACTAATACGGATAAACTCTTGACCATTGGTTAAAGTCATCCATTTCTCACCGCGAATGACTAGCACCCCATTGGGAAGAACATCGATGATTGTGACAGCAATACTCCCTTGTAAACGATTTTCTTGATCGGTTTCAGCCGCACCTTCAAATCCTCTTTGTTGATCGACATTAGTCAGCAAAGAATTTCCTTTAAAATTCACTAACCGGCCTAGAATACTGCTTTCGTCAATATCGACGCTGGCATCTTTATCGATTGTTGTTTCCGCGATTTTACTCGACACAGTACGCTCGTTAAGAGTCACTGTAATAATGTCTCCTACCCGATAAGCTCGTCGATCATCGTAGAGATTCACTGCCAGCTCAGTACTGAACAAACTTCCTGCGCTTATCGGCTCACCAATTTTTTCTGGCACAATAACCGGTGCAAAATGTGGGTCGTCCGGCATTTCAACCGGTGCAATAGTGCAGCCCGAAAGTAGCAGAGCACTGTTTGCTATGAGCCATATCAAATTTTTCATTCTATACTTACCCAAACCGTTATATATTCTGCGTAATAAATTGCAACATTTGATCGGTAGTTTGTAGCACTTTAGAGTTAACTTCATACGTTCTTTGCGTCGTTATCATATTGACTAACTCTTCGACAATATTAACGTTGGAGTTTTCCACGCTACCTTGGATCATCGCTCCAAAGCCGTTCAAACCTGGAGTTCCTTGCTGGGGCGAACCACTTGATGCTGTTTCTAAAAACAGGTTCGATCCGATAGCTTGAAGTCCCGCTGGGTTAACAAAATCTGTTAATTGAAGAGTTCCTACCTGCGTGGGCGTCGTAGTTCCGGAAAGTAATACCGATACGGTACCATCCTGACCGATAGTCACACTAAGCGCGCCCGTAGGAATAGTTACAGCCGGCTGCAATACTAGCCCTTCAGCTGTCACCATTTCACCCTCAGCACTCAAATGAAATTCGCCATTACGCGTGTAAGCCGGGTTGCCATCTGGCTGCAGTATTTCAAAAAAACCCCTGCCATTAATAGCAATATCTAACGGTTGATCGGTAACCTGAAGGTTTCCCACCGTAAATTGCTTTTGAGTACCGACAACTCGCACACCTGTTCCTAGCTGCAAGCCTGATGAAATTTGTGTATTCTGTGAAGATTGCGCACCGGGCTGCCGCTGTATTCTGTATAGCAAGTCTTCAAAGATAACGCGGTCGCGCTTATAACCAATAGTCGCCGCGTTAGCCAAGTTATTCGATATCGTTGTTAACTGCTTATCTTGCGCGGTTAATCCTGTTTTGGCCGCATACAATGCTGCGTGCATAATATTTTCCTCTGTACTCTATTTATCTCTTAACTGTTAGTTTTGTCAGATAACTGACAAATACATAAATAACTCTAGTTTTAGACCTGTATCCGTAAGATGCTGGAGCTAGCTTCGGCATTTTCGGCTATGGTTTGCATCATCTTTACTTGCATTTCAAATTGCCTTGCTAACGATACTACGGAGGTTAACTCTGCAACGGCATTAACGTTGCTACTTTCTAAAAATCCAGTACGCACACGAATATTGGCATCTAAGGCTAACGAACCACTACTTGAATGCAGCATGCCATCGGGCTGTTTGCTCAACTCTTCCGCTTTGGCACTGACCAATTTAATACGATCGATCACGACCAGTGTCGCTGGCCCCTGCCCTAAAGCCCGAACGGAGATCGTGCCATCGGTTCCAATTTCAATTTTTTCTGCATCGGGAATAGCAATAGGGCCGCCACTTCCGAGAACAGGCATGCCGCGAGCGGTCCGTAAAACCCCTGTCGAATCAACCGAAAGATTACCGGCGCGAGTATATGCTTCGCTACCATTGGCCGTTTGCACTGCAATCCAACCCTTGCCGTCGATAGCGATATCCAACTCGCGCCCCGTTTGCATCTGTGGGCCAGAGGCCAAGTCAACACTAAATGACTCGGCTAAGGCATAAACTCGGCTTTGTATCCCGTCACCTCCATTGAGCGGCAAAGACCGTGCGTTAGCGAAATCTGCTTTAAACCCTACCGTTGAGACGTTAGCCAAATTATGTGAGCGAGCCGCCTGCTCGAGCATGTTATTTTTTGCCCCAGCCATTGACAGATAAAGTGCGCGATCCATTACCGATTCCTTATTCGATGTTATCTAAGGTTAATTATTGTTTGCTGAAGTTCGTTGGCTGTCTCAATGGTTCTCGAGTTAGCCTGAAAATTTCGTTGCGCGATAATCAGCGCCACCAGCTCTTCAGCTAATTCCACGTTAGAATCCTCCAAAGCACCGGCAGTTATGGCACCTAACGCCGCCGTGCGAGGAGCGCCTATAACCGGCTCCCCCGACTCAAACGACTGCGCCCAAGTGGTATCCCCCAGCGGAGTAAGCCCCTGCTGATTAGCAAAGTCCGCAAGAGCTATTTGGCCCAAGGTTAGTGCTTCGCCATTGCTGTAGCGGGCAAAAATAATCCCCGTTTCAGAGATGTCGACACCGGCCAAGCGCCCCGTTGAAAAGCCATCTTGATCTATTTCATTAACGCCCGATGCCCCTGCAAATTGAGTGGATCCGCCAATATCAATAACAAAGTTTGAACTCGTAGGTGGGTCAGGGAGAGGAGTTGTTCCCCCGTTTGCCACACTTAACGGGCCTCTTGCTCCCGCCGAGTTCCCTTCACTATCGAGGGGTGCCCAGTTAGTAATGAGAATCTCATCGCTATT